>NZ_JBFTSF010000192.1:0-13426 GCF_056399905.1 Cupriavidus sp. 01L46 | reverse complement strand
CGACAAGTGCGGCGCGGCCTCGATGCCTTCGCGCTGGATCTCCAGCACGGCGTCCAGCGTGCCCTGCTGGGTGGTGCCGCCGGCGCCGAAGGTCACCGAGATGAACTTGGGCTTCAGCGGAGCGAGCTGCGCACGCGTGTTGCGCAGCTTCTCGGCGCCCTCCGCCGTCTTGGGCGGGAAAAATTCAAAGCTGAAGTAGCGGTCTTGCATGATGGTGGCGCGCCGCCTATGGCGCGGCGCGCTGAAAAATTGGCATGGGACGCCGGACGGCGTCAGGCGCTGCGGCGTTCGCCGAGCAGCACGCTCGACAGGGCCCAGGAGATCACGCTGTAGAGGATCGAGCCGAGCAGGGCCGCGCCAAAGCCGGTGACCACGAAACCGGCCAGCAGCTTGCCCACGAACAGGAACAGCAGCGCGTTGATCACGAAGATGAACAGGCCAAGCGTCAGCAGCGTCACCGGCAAGGTCAGGATCACCAGGATCGGGCGGATCAAGGTATTCACCAGGCCAAGCACCAGCGCGGCGATCATGGCCGAGCCGAAGCCGCCAAGATGAATCCCATCGATCAGGCTGCCCACCAGAAACAGCGCGGCGGCGTTGATGATCCAGACGGCCAACAATCTCATGACGACTCCTTCGCTCGGGTAAAACGGGTTCGGGGCAGGTTCGGGGCACGGCACCCGCGGCGCGCGGGCGCCGCAGGTTGACGAACCGGCGGCCGATCAAACGCAGATCGGCCTGCGGTCACCGGCCGATCAATAACGGTAGTGGTCGGCCTTGTACGGGCCTTGCTTGCTCACGCCGATATAGGCGGCTTGCTGCTCGGTCAGCTCGGACAGCTGCGCGTTGAGCTTCTTCAGCTGCAGGCGCGCGACCTTTTCGTCCAGGTGCTTGGGCAGCGTGTAGACGCCGACCGGGTACTTGCCGCTTTCGCGTTCCTGCCACAGTTCGATCTGGGCGATGGTCTGGTTGGCGAACGAGCTGCTCATCACGTACGACGGGTGGCCCGTGCCGCAGCCCAGGTTCACCAGGCGGCCCTTGGCCAGGATGATGATCTTCTTGCTGGGTTGATCGCCAACGGCGGGGAACACCACGTGGTCGACCTGCGGCTTGATCTCGTCCCACTCGTACTTTTCCAGCGAGGCGATGTCGATCTCGTTGTCGAAGTGGCCGATGTTGCAGACGATGGCCTGGTCCTTCATCTTGGCCATGTGGTCATGGGTGATGACGTGGTAGTTGCCGGTGCAGGTGACGAAGATGTCGGCCTTGTCGGCAGCGTATTCCATGGTCACCACGCGGTAGCCTTCCATCGCGGCCTGCAGTGCGCAGATCGGATCGACTTCGGTCACCCACACCTGGGCCGACAGGGCACGCAGTGCCTGCGCGCTGCCCTTGCCCACGTCGCCGTAGCCGGCCACCAGCGCAACCTTGCCGGCGATCATCACGTCGGTGGCGCGCTTGATGCCGTCCACCAGCGATTCACGGCAGCCATACAGGTTGTCGAACTTGCTCTTGGTCACCGAGTCGTTGACGTTGATGGCGGGGAACTTGAGCTCGCCCTTTTGCGCCATCTGGTACAGGCGGTGCACGCCCGTTGTGGTTTCCTCGGTCACGCCCTTGATGGCGTCCAGGTTACGGCTGTACCAGGACGGGTCCTTGGCCAGCTTTTCCTTGATCGCGGCGAACAGGAAGGTCTCTTCCTCGCTGCCCGGGTTGGCGATCAGCGATGCGTCCTTCTCGGCGCGGGCGCCCAGGTGCAGCAGCAGCGTGGCATCGCCGCCGTCGTCCAGGATCATGTTGGGGGTACCGCCATCCTTCCAGTCGAAGATGCGGTGGGTGAAGTCCCAGTATTCCTTCAGCGATTCGCCCTTGAAGGCGAACACCGGCGTGCCCGAAGCGGCGATGGCCGCGGCGGCGTGGTCCTGGGTCGAGAAGATGTTGCACGATGCCCAGCGCACGTCGGCGCCAAGCGCCACCAGCGTCTCGATCAGCACGGCGGTCTGGATGGTCATGTGCAGCGAGCCGGCGATGCGCGCGCCCTTCAGGGGCTGCGCGGCAGCGTACTCGTCGCGGATGGCCATCAGGCCGGGCATTTCGGTTTCGGCGATGGCGATTTCCTTGCGGCCCCAGCCGGCGAGGCCCAGGTCGGCCACGAGGTAATCGTTCTTCAGGTCAGTCACTGCGTTCATGTATCACTCCGATGAAGAGTGGCGACGAAGGACGAGTGCGGGGAATACGGCCGCGCCATGCAAGGATGGTGAAAACCAAGGCCATTGCATAACGGGCGGATAGGTCGACTCGCCTCCGTGTGTGCCACGGATCAGCGAGCGCCGTTGAAGACAGTCCGAGCCTGGCGAATGGCACAATAAGGCCCATTCGTTGCAACGCTCCTCGGAGTGGCGGTATTGTAGCCTGCCCCGGCACGCTTGGCACCGCCACCGCCATGAATTTTTCTTGACCGCCGGCCCAGCACATGACCCTGACGACACACCGCCCCCCGCGCACCCTGACCATCGCCGGCTCCGACTCAGGTGGCGGCGCCGGCATCCAGGCCGATCTCAAGACCTTTGCCGCGCTGGGCTGTTTCGGCATGAGCGCGATCACCGCCATCACGGCGCAGAACACGCTCGGCGTGAGCGGCGTGCATGCCATCCCGGCCGACATGGTAGCGGCCCAGATCGATGCGGTTGCCAGCGATATCGGCGTGGATGCGGCCAAGACCGGCATGCTGGGCACCGCCGCCATCGTCGAGGCGGTAGCCGCCGCGGTGGACCGCCATGGCATTCGCCAGCTGGTGGTGGACCCGGTCATGATCTCCACCTCCGGCGCCACCCTGGCGGACGACGTCACCACCCAGGCCATGGTGCGCCTGCTGTTCCCGCGCGCCGTGCTGGTCACGCCCAACCTGCCCGAGGCGTCCTACCTGCTAGGCCGCGAGATCACCCGCCGCGAAGAGATGGAGCAAGCTGCACGCGACCTGCTCGCGCTGGGCTGCCCGGCGGTGCTGCTCAAGGGCGGGCACCTGGATCCGGCCGATGCCGGCCTGGATGACCTGCTGCTGAGCGCCGGCGGCATCGTGCGCGTGTTCAGGCACCAGCGGGTCGACACCCGCAACCTGCATGGCACCGGCTGCACACTGGCCGCGGCCATTGCTGCCCAGCTGGCAAGGGGCGACAAGCTGGAAGACGCGGTGGAAGTGGCGCTGGATTTCGTGGCCGATGCAATTGTGGCGGGTGCCGACTTTGCGCTTGGGGCGGGCAACGGACCGCTGAATCACGGCTTTGCGCCGCGGGTGCTGGGCTAAATGCCGGGTTAGGTACCGGGTTAGGTACCGGGCTAAGGAAGGGGCGCAAACCAGCGGTATGATTTGCGCCCCAGCCTGACATCCGCCACGCCATGCCTACCCTAGCCCACATCGACCTGCGCACCGACCCCGCTGCCGCCCTCTACCAAAAACATGAAGTAGTCCAGGTGGCCTTCGCCAAAGAACCCGGCGAACTCATCAGCCTCGAAGGCCCCAACCGCTACCAACCCGGCGACGCGATCATCACGGGCTCCACCGGCGACCGCTGGGTCGTATCCCGCGAGCGCTTCGACCCCAAGTACGAACCGCTGCAAGCCGGCACGCACGGCCAGGACGGCGCCTACCAGAACATCCCTGGCGTGGTGCTGGCCAAACGCATGGACGAAGCCTTCAGCATCGCCCGCTCCGCCGGCGGCGACGTGCTGCAGGGCGCGGCTGGCGACTGGCTGATGCAGTACGCCCCGAACGACTACGGCGTCGTCCAGCAGGCCCGCTTTGCGCAGGTCTACCGGCCGGCCAGCGGCAACGCCTGAAGCGTCAGTCGCCGCCGCTGCTCAGCGGCACCAGCTTGAACGCCGCTCGCGCCACGCACACCACTTCACCAGCGGCGCTCTTCACTTCGCCCTCGCAAAACGCGATGCGCGCGCCGCGCCGCATGCAGCGCGCTTCCAGGTGCAGTTCACCGCGTGCCGCAGCCAGGAAATGCGTGGACATGTCGATGGTGATCACGCCGGTTTCCAGCGGCGCATGCGAGCGCGCGGCGCCGCTGAGCGTGAAATCCAGCGTGGCCATCAAGGTGCCGCCGTGCACGTCGCCCCGGCTGTTGACCAGGAACGGGCTGACAGGCAGGCGCGTGCGGCACAGGCCCTCTTCCATCCGCACCGGCTGCAGGCCAAGATGGCGCATCAGCGGCACGTCGATGCCGAAGTAGGGCTTCTCGGGCGTGCCCGGCGCTACCGGGACAATCTGAGCGGGACTTTCCAAAACAATTCTTCCTTATTCGCGTTATTCGCGCTATTCGCGTTATGCGAGTTCCACCACCGCCTGGCCCTCGGCGACGGCGTCGCCGGGCTGCACCAGGATGGCCTTGACCACGCCAGCATATTCGGATTCGAGCGGAATCTCCATGTTCATGGACTCGATCATCATCACGGCGTCGCCGGCCGCAATGGTAGCGCCAACTTCGATGTGGATGGCGCAGACATGGCCGCTTACCGCGGCTTCGATCTTGCTTGCCTGGCCTACAGGATCTCCCGAACGAACCAGGCATTGAAGCGGTAAAGCGCAATGGTTGGCATCACGGAAAACAAGAACAGGCTGACGACAGCGCGCCGGTTCCTATACAGGTAGAGCGCCAGCAGATCCCGCAGCGTGTAGCTGGCAACCAGCACCAAAAGCGGAATGTAGGCCAGGAAACAAAACAGGAAAATCCAGACAAAGGCGCCGCCCTGCAGCGCTCGGTCAAGCATGCCCACACCGGCGATCCAGTGCGCATCCCCGCCACTGAATGTGAGAAGCAGCATCAACAGGGAGACGATCAGCGTGGGATAGCGGAGCATTTAGGCCGGCCCTCTCTCGCCGCCCGGCTCGTCGCCAAACAGCACGCGCAGCATGCGCTCGGGATTGGCCAGGAAATCACGCGTCACGCGAAAGTGCTCGGTGTCCTGATAGTCGATCCGCGCCACGCCGTCCGGCGAGCAGGTGTAGATCCACGCATTGGGATAGGCCATCAGGATCGGTGAGTGCGTGGCGATGATGAACTGCGAGCCGTTTTCCGCCAGATCGTGGATGCGCGACAGAACCGCCAGCTGCCGCTGCGGCGACAGCGCCGCCTCGGGCTCGTCGAGCAGGTAGAGCCCGTTGCCGCCAAAACGATGCATCATCAGCGCGAGAAACGATTCGCCATGCGATTGCTCGTGCAACGATCGTCCGCCGTAGGCGTTGATGACGGGTGGGCTAAAGGCCGGCTCCTGGTCCAGGCGCTCGATTTCCGTGGCCACGTTGAAGAAGCTCTCCGCGCGCAGGAAGAAGCCATCGCGCGGGCGCTTGAAGCCGCGCGCGACGCGCAGGTATTCGTGCAGTACCGAATGCGACCGGCGCGTGCCGAAGCTGAAATTGCGCGAGCCGCCCTCGGCGTTGTAACCCATGGCCACGGCGATGGCCTCCATCAGTGTGGACTTGCCCGAGCCGTTCTCGCCAACCAGGAAGGTCACCTTGGGGTGCATATCCATCGCATCCAGCGTGCGCACCGCGGGCAGGCTGAAGGGGTAGCGCTCGAAGCTGTCGACGATGTCGCGCCGCAGGGTGATGCGGCTGATGAACTGGGACGAGATCATGGCGTTCGCCGGAGTGGATGGCACGGCGCTATCGTAACGCAGCGCGGCGCCGGCGTTGCTCACAACGCCAGGCGCATGGCGATGCGTTGCCGCAAGCCGAGCGCCGCCTCGCGCGCCAGTGCGGCGCCAAGCGCCGGGCTGAGATCGGCTTCATCGAGCCGGTGAAAGCCGAGGCTTGCGTAGAACGGCGCGTTCCACGGCAGGTGGCTGAAAGTGGTGAGGTCGAGCGACCGCAGGCCTTGCCGGCGGAAACCATCGGCCACGGCGCGCACAAGCGCGCGGCCGAAGCCGCGGCGGGCATGGGCGGGGTGGACGTCCATCTCGTCAAGATAGGCATGCTGGCCAAGCACGCTGGCGAGCGCGAAGCCGGCTGGCGTGCCGTCGGGGGCCATGGCGACCCACAGGCGGCGCTCGCGCTGCGCGCGTTGCAGGTCGTCGAGCGGCGTGACTTGCTGGCGCAGCGCGGGAGGCAGGTCGGATTCGGGGAATAGCCCAGCCGCTGCGCGTTCGATGGCAGGCAGGCCGGGTACGTCCTCGGGTGTCGCTAGGCGAATGACTGGCATCGGTATGCGGCGGAATGCGGCGAGCCCGCGCGCCCGGAGTGAGAGCGGTCGGACGCACGCTTGCGTACCCTCCCTCCGGGCCAGGCGGCACATCAAGCCGCCGGAAACATCCCCAGCAGATTCGTCACCGCCGCCGGCACGTCGGCCGCCTCGGTAATCGCGCGCACCACGGCCGCGCTGCCAACGCCAACCGCCAGCACCTGCGGCAAGCGCGCCGCATCGACACCGCCGATGCCCACCAGCGAGGGCACCACAGGCTGCATCAGCTTGACGTAGGCGTGGAAGCGGCCCAGGCCCTGCGGCGCGGTCGGCATGATTTTCGTGGTGGTCGGGAAGATCGCACCCAGCGCAAGGTAGCTCGGGCCGATGGTGGCCACGCGCAGCATCTCGGCATAGCCGTGCGTGGATACGCCAAGGCGCAGCCCGGAGGCGCGCAGCGCATCGAGGTCGGCTTCGTCGAGGTCTTCCTGGCCGAGGTGGATGCCATAGATGCCGCTGTCGCCACCCTGGCTGGCGTGGTAGTCGATGGCAGCCCGCCAGTGATCGTTGATGAACAGGCGCGAAGCGCTGCCGCGCGCGGCCTCGGCGGCACGCTTGATCTCGCTGCGCACGGCCTGCGCGTCGCCGGACTTGAAGCGCAGCTGCACGGTGGGCACCGCCAGCGGCACCAGCCGCTCGATCCATTCGGCGCTGGGCACCACCGCGTACAAGCCCAGCGGCGGGCACGGAGCGAAGGGCTCGGCGCGCTGCTCCGGTGCGACCAGCGCGGCGTGGCGCACGTGCGGGAAGCGCGTGAAATCCACCGGCCAGTCCAGCGAGCCCGGCTGCCAGGCGCGTGCCAGGCAGAGCGCATCGTGCGCGGGGAAATGCAGCGCCAGGCAAGCCAGCAGCACGGCGACGAAGGCCGGCGAATGCGCGGTGTCGTCGTCGGCATGGGCGCTGAAGACCCAGGTGCCCATCGGCGAGCGCACGGTGTCGCTCCACTGCCCGCCTTCGCGGTCGCTCTCGATGGCAATGGCGCCGGCTGCGGCAATGCGCGCCAGCGAGGCCTCGTCGGCCTCGCCGTCGAACAGCACCACGTCGGCATCACCAAGCGCGGCGGGGGGGGTGCCCTGCACCCACGCGCGCCAGGCTTTATCGCTGGTGCCGAAGGTGGCGCCATAGCGCGCCAGCAGCGTGTCGCGCAGCGCAGCGTCGATGCCGGCAGGCAGAAGATTGCGGGTCATGCGCGGTCCTCCACGCCTTCGGCGTGCCAGAACGGCATGCCTACCACCGGCGTGCTGGCCTGCGCGATATCGCGCTCCGGCATGGGGCCAGCCAGGTAGGCGGTGCGGCCCGCGTCCACAGCCAGCGCAAAGGCGCGTGCCATGTTGACCGGATAGGCAGCCTGCGCCACGGCGGTGTTCAGCAGCACGCCGTCGTAGCCCCACTCCAGCACCTGGGCCGCGTGCGACGGCAGCCCAAGGCCGGCGTCGACGATCAGCGGGGTATCCGGCAAGCGTTCGCGCAACAGGCGCATGGCGTGCGGGTTGACGGCGCCCTTCCCGGTGCCGATGGGCGCGGCCCAGGGCATCAACGCCTGGCAGCCCACGTCCAGCAGGCGGCGGCATAGCACGAGGTCCTCCGTGCAATACGGCAGCACCTTGAAGCCTTCCTTGATCAGCGTCTCGGCCACGGCGGGCAGGTTGAGCGTGTCGGGCTGCAGCGTGTAATCGTCGCCCACCAGCTCAAGCTTGATCCAGTCGGTCTCGAACACTTCGCGCGCCATCATGGCGGTGGTGATGGCTTCCTGCGGCGCCATGCAGCCGGCGGTATTGGGCAGCACCGGCACGTTGAGCGAGCGCAGCATCTGCCAGAAAGCCTGGCCGCCCTCGCCATCGCCGACCGAGCCCTGGCGGCGCAGCGCCACCGTCAGCATGGCGGGCCGGGCCACCTCCACCGCGGCCTGCAGCGTGGCGGGAGACGGATAGCGCGCGGTACCCAGCAACAAGCGCGAGGCAAACGACTCGCCATAGAGCACGAAGGGGTCGGCGAACAGGTCGCGCCGGGGTTCTGCGGAATTGAAGGTCATTTGGGGTCAGCCTCCCGTCACGGGTTGCACGAGGTCGATACGATCGCCGGCGGCGAGCACGGTGGCCGCATGCGCGGCGCGTGGCACGAACTGGCCGTTGAGCGCGGCGGCAAAAGGCGGCGCGATGCCCGCGCCCGCCACCGCATCGGCCAGCGTGGCGTTATCGGCAAGGGCGAGCGGACGGCCGTTGAGCAGGATATCCATGGTCATTGTCGTTCAGTGCAGCACCGGCGAGCCGGCGACGGTATCGAGCGCGGCTGCGATCATGCCCGGCCAGCGCACCGAGGCGGGCACGGCGTGCGCGGCAGGATCGTCGTCGAGCAGAGCCTGCACCACCTGGCAGGCAGCCTCCGTGACCGCCGGGGCGATCAGGAAGCCGTGCCGGTACAGGCCATTGAGGCGCACGATGCGGGCATGCTGGTCGACCCGGATGGCCGGCAGGTGGTCCGGGCGCGTCGGGCGGCGCTGCACATTGAGTTCCAGCACGCGCGCCTCGCCAAAGGCGGGGTGCAGCGAGTACGCCGCGGAAAGCAGCTCCAGCGCGGAGCGCACGCTCATCGGCGAATCATCTTCGCTTTCGAGTTCGGTGGCGCCGATCACATAGAGGTCGTTGGGCTTGGGCGCGATATAGATCGGGTAACGCGGGTGCAGCAGGCGCACCGGGCGATGCAGCTTGACCTCGGGTGCGTGCACACGCACGACTTCACCGCGCAGGCCGCGCAATCCCGGCATGCTGCCGTGCGCGGCGGGCTGCCCCGGCCAAGCGGCGCGGGCGCCCAGGCCACGGCAATCCAGCACGGTGCGCGCGCAGATACCCAGCGCGGGCAGGTCGCCCGCTTCGATTTCACCAGCCTCCCAGACGCAATGCAGCCCGCCTGCCACCGCGCAAGCCAGCAATGCGCGCAGCGTGCCGCGATTGTCCAGCTGGCCTTCGCCGGCCAGCAGCAGCCCCTGGGAGAACCGGCCCGCGAGCGCGGGCTCGAGCGCGGCCACGCCATTGCCGTCCAGCGCGCGCATGCGCTCGGCCACCAGTTCGGGCGGCGCCACGGCGCGCACCCGGCTGGTAAACAGCGACATCTCGCTGCGGTCGCGCGTATGCCATACCACCAGTGTGCCGTCTTCCTGGAAGAACACGGGTTCCGGCATTTCGGCTACCCAGGCGCGCCACAGGTCGACGCTGGCGGTGCCAAGCTCGACGATGCGGCGCTCGGCAATGGCGGATTCCGCCAGGGGCGCGAGCATCGCCGCGGCGACGTGCGCGGCAGAGCCAACGCCGTCGGGGCCACCGCGCTCGACCAGCGCCACGCGCAGGCCTGCACGTACCAGTTGCCAGGCGGAAAGGCGCCCGGCCAGGCCGGCGCCGAGCACGGCCACATCAAACGACTGCGTTGTCATGGGGATGGTTGTGCCGGTGCACGCCGCGATGGCGCGGCGAGCACCGGCCTCCTTTAAGTCATGGCGTGCCCCTTCAGGGAAGGGGCACGGTACTTCGCGTGCGGCGCTGCAAGGGCATGCGCCGCACCATGGCCCTACGCCTTACGAGTAGATCTTGCTGCCGCTCTTGACGAACTCGATCGACTTTTCCTGCATGCCTTGCTCGGCTTCGGGCTTGAGCGAGGCGGCGTAGTCGCGCACTTCCTGCGTGATCTTCATCGAGCAGAACTTGGGACCGCACATCGAGCAGAAATGCGCGATCTTGGCGCCTTCGGCCGGCAGCGTGGCGTCGTGGTACGAACGCGCGCGTTCCGGGTCCAGGCCGAGGTTGAACTGGTCTTCCCAGCGGAACTCGAAACGCGCCTTGGACAATGCGTTGTCGCGCAGCTGCGCGCCCGGCCAGCCTTTGGCAAGGTCGGCCGCGTGTGCGGCGATCTTGTAGGTGATGATGCCTTCGCGAACGTCTTCCTTGTCCGGCAAGCCCAGGTGTTCCTTCGGCGTGACGTAGCACAGCATGGCGGTGCCCATCCAGCCGATGTTGGCCGCACCGATGCCGCTGGTGATGTGGTCATAGCCGGGGGCGATGTCCGTCACCAGCGGTCCGAGCGTGTAGAACGGGGCCTCGTAGCAGTGCTTGAGCTCTTCATCCATATTGGCCTGGATGCGTTGCAGCGGCACGTGGCCCGGGCCTTCGATCATGACCTGCACGTCGTGCTTCCAGGCCTTGTCGGTCAGCTCGCCGAGCGTGCGCAGCTCACCGAACTGGGCATCGTCGTTGGAGTCGGCGATACAACCCGGACGCAGGCCATCACCCAGGCTGAACGACACGTCGTACGCCTTCATGATTTCGCAGATCTCGTCGAAGTGCGTGTACAGGAAGTTTTCCTTGTGATGCGCCAGGCACCACTTGGCCATGATCGAGCCGCCGCGCGAGACGATGCCGGTGACGCGGTCCGCGGTCATCGGCACGTAGCGCAGCAGCACGCCGGCGTGGATGGTGAAGTAGTCCACGCCCTGCTCGGCCTGCTCGATCAGCGTGTCGCGGAACATTTCCCAGGTCAGGTCCTCGGCGACGCCGCCGGTCTTGTCCAGCGCCTGGTAGATGGGCACCGTGCCGATGGGCACCGGCGAGTTGCGCAGGATCCACTCACGGGTTTCGTGGATGTGCTTGCCGGTGGACAGGTCCATGATGGTGTCTGCGCCCCAGCGGATCGACCACACCATCTTTTCCACTTCCTCGGCCAGCGACGACGTCACGGCGGAGTTGCCCAGGTTGCCGTTGATCTTGACGCGGAAATTGCGCCCGATGGCCATCGGCTCCAGCTCGGTGTGGTTGATGTTGGCGGGAATGATGGCGCGGCCGGCAGCGATTTCGCGGCGCACGAATTCCGGCGTCATGTCTTCCGGGCGCAGCGGCAGCGCGGCACCCAGCGCATTGCCGGGGTGCTGGCGCAGCAGCGCCTTGTATTCGGGCTTGTCGTACAGCGCCTGCAGGTTCAGCGACTCGCGCAGCGCCACGTATTCCATCTCGGGCGTGATGATGCCGCGGCGCGCATAGTGCATCTGCGACACGTTGGCGCCGGCCTTGGCGCGGCGCGGGTTGGTCAGCTGGGCAAAGCGCAGGTGCGCGGTGGCCGGATCGGCGGCGCGCGCCAGGCCGTATTCCGACGACAGGCCGGACAGCACTTCGGTGTCGCCGCGCTCTTCGATCCACTTGCCGCGTACCGAGGGCAGGCCTGCCTTCAGGTCGATATGGATGTCCGGATCGCTGTACGGGCCCGACGTGTCATACACGGGAATCGGCGGATTGGACATCTCGCCCTTGTCCGTGCGCGTGGACGTCTGCAGGATCGTGCGCAGCGGCACGCGGATATCGGGGCGGCTGCCGGTCAGGTAGGTCTTGCTGGATGCCGGATAGGCAAACTTTTTGTCGAGATCGGTTTCAAGCGACTCGAAAGATGCGGCGGGGGCGGTATTTGTGCGGGCCATGGGTGTCGTCCTCTCTTGCGGGGATGGACGAAACCAGGAGCCCTGTGAGCATGGCCGCGGCGGTGTGGCCGGGTCATGTGCCTTGGAGAAGGCAGGAGCTGTTCGGTAACCATGAAACTTCCCACGCCGGTACTAGCCGGATCGGGTTCGAAGGGACTCTCTCAGCCGCACGGCCCATCCGTACGGCACCCCTGTTTCATCCAACGGGGTGAATTTAAGCACAAGGCTCGGGGCTTGACCACCCCTGTTTCAATCTGGAGTGTCGTGATTCGTGGTATCGCTGGCGAACGCGCAGCCTCCGGGCCATGCCGCGCACGCCTTACGCTGCGGCGCACCATGACGTATCGTGCGCGTGCGCCGCCAATCAATCCCACCGATCCAGCACGATGCGCCGCATCAGCATATCCAGCGAGGCGGGCTCTCCCTGCGGACGCTTGTGATCGGGTTCGATTGCGGTGTTGGCGAGCCGCGCCTGCACATAGAGATACTTCTTGTACCTGACCTCATCCCCCTGCAGGTAGCCACGGAAGTTCTTCTTCGCCATCGACAGGTAGTGATGCCGCCCGCGCATCGGGGAGAAAAAGTCGCGCGCGGCCGGCCTCAGCAGCGTCATTGCTTGCAGCGCCTCCCGGTAGACAATGGGCGAGTCCAGCCACTCAAGCAGCGTCGGATTGGACCGATGCAGCAATTGCAGCGCCTTGCGCAACTCCCAGCCGCTGACATCAAGCTCATCGTTGATCGGCAACTCGATCACATCCCGCCCTGCTTCCACCTGCAGATACCAGTCGAGCCGGTGCACATAGAGAAAACGCACATCGTAATCGCTATCCGGCGAGGCGAAGCCCCAGCCCCGGCTGCCGGATTCGCAGGCGTAGATGACTTGCACATCGTGACGGCGCTCGATCGCCGCCAGTTCGTCAAGCACGCGTGCGCGAACATCGTCGGCAACAGGGTGTGCGCTCAGCACGCTCGCGGGTTGTCTGACGTTCATCGTTTCTACTCCCTTGGTTCGATTCGTCTTTTCACTTCAAGCCTTGAAGGTCACCCAAGGCTTCAACCGCGCCACGGCTTCGATCAGCCCGGCCTCTTCCTGTGCCTGCAGCACCGGACCGATCGGCTTGTAGGCCTCGGGCGCTTCTTCCACCCTGCGCTCCTCGCGCAGCGTGACGCAGCGCCACTCGGCGTTGGCATGATCGCTCTTGAGGCGGCGCGAGGCCTGGCGCCGGACGCTGCGCCCGGCACCGTGGCTGCATGACGAGAGCCAATCGGTGTGACCCAAACCTCTCACTATATAGGAGGCATCCCCCATGGAACCGGGGATCAGGGCCAGGTCGCCGTCGTGCGCGGGGGTCGCGCCCTTGCGGTGGATATTGAGGCCGTTTTCGCGCAGCACCACGTTATGCGGCACGTCGACCACCAGCCGCGAAGCCGCCGCGCCGCACAACTCGGCCAGCTCCTTGCGCACGAGCTCGGCCAGCACCACCCGGTTGGCCCAGGCATAGCGTGCCGCCGTACCCATGGCCACCAGGTACTCGTGCGCCAGGCTGCCCGCCAAGCCGTACAGCCCGCTCGTCGGATGCTTCGGCGCTGTTCAGATTAAACGTTGATGACCTGCTTGCCGAGAGCTGACGCGATGACATCGTCGGCGGAAACGCCTTCCTTGTTCCAGCTCATCAGCCGTTGCCAAGCCAGGTAGTTCGGCAAGTACTTGGTGGCCACGCCCCTGAGT
>NZ_JBFTSF010000191.1:0-18897 GCF_056399905.1 Cupriavidus sp. 01L46 | reverse complement strand
GGCCAAAGGGGAGATTACCGCCGGCGCCATCATCGACCAGCTCGACAGGATGGTGCGCGACGACGGGCATGCATCGGCCTGAGTGGCCGCAATGGCTCCCGGCCGCAAAAACAAGAAGGGCCGCGCTTGGCGGCCCTTCTTGTTTGCCCGAGGCTTTTGCTGCTTAGTCGTTGATACCCTGCGATTCCAGGTACTCGTCATACGTACCCAGGTAATCGGTCAGCGTGCCGTCGTTGCGCACTTCGATCACGCGCGTGGCCAGGCCGCTCACGAACACACGGTCGTGCGAGACGAAGACCAGCGTGCCGGTGAACTTGTCCAGCGCGATCTGCAGCGATTCGATCGATTCCATGTCCATGTGATTGGTCGGCTCGYCGAGCGCCAGCACATTGTGGCGGCCCAGCATCAGCTTGCCCCAGATCATGCGGCCCTTCTCGCCGCCGGACAGCACCTTGACCGACTTCTTGATGTCGTCGGCCGAGAACAGCAGGCGGCCCATGGTGCCGCGCAGCGACTGGTCGTCGTCGCCGGCCTGGGTCCACTGGCTCATCCAGTCGATCAGGTCGCGGTCGACCGGGAACTCCTCGAAGGTGTCCTGCGGCATATAGCCGACATTGGCGTTCTCGGCCCACTTGATGGTGCCGCGATCGACTTCCACGCCGCCCTTGACGGTGCTGCCCAGCAGGCTGCGCAGCAAGGTGGTCTTGCCGGCGCCGTTCTCGCCGATGATGGCCACGCGCTCGCCGGCCTGGATCGCCATCGACAGGTTGTTGATGACCTTGCGGTCGTAGGTCTTGGTGACGCCTTCCGCTTCCACCGCCAGGTTGTGCAGCTTCTTGTCGAACTCGAAGCGGATGAAGGGATTCTGGCGCGACGACGGCTTGATGTCCTCGACCTTGATCTTGTCGATCTGCTTCAGGCGCGAGGTGGCCTGGCGTGCCTTGGACTTATTGGCCGAGAAACGGCGCACGAAGTCCTGCAGTTCGCCGATACGCTCCTTGGCACGGCTGTTGGCCGCCAGTTGGCGTTCGCGCGCCTGCATGGAGGCTTCCATGTAGTCGTCGTAGTTGCCCGGGTAGACCTTGAGCGTGCCGTAGTCCATGTCGGCCATGTGCGTGCACACGGAGTTCAGGAAGTGGCGATCGTGGGAGATGATGATCATGGTGGAATTGCGCTCGTTGAGCACTTGTTCCAGCCAGCGGATCGTATTGATGTCGAGGTTATTGGTCGGCTCGTCGAGCAGCAGCACGTCCGGGTTCGAGAACAGGGCCTGTGCCAGCAGCACGCGCAGCTTCCAGCCCGGCGCCACGTTGCTCATGGTGCCCTGGTGCTGGTCGGTGGGGATGCCCACGCCCAGCAGCAGCTCGCCGGCACGTGCTTCGGCCGTGTAGCCGTCGTACTCGGCATACTTGGCCTCCAGCTCGGCGGCCTTCATGTAGTCTTCGTCGGTGGCTTCCGGGTTGGCGTAGATCGCGTCGCGCTCGGCGGCGGCGGCCCACATCTCGGTGTGGCCCATCATGACCACGTCCAGCACGCGCATGTCTTCATAGGCGAACTGGTCCTGGCGCAGCTTGCCCAGGCGCACGCCCGGCTCCAGCATGACGGTGCCGGCGGACTGCTCGAGATCACCGCCGAGGATCTTCATGAAGGTGGACTTGCCGCAACCGTTCGCGCCGATCAAGCCGTAGCGGTTGCCCTCGCCGAACTTGACCGAGATATTCTCGAACAACGGCTTGGGGCCGAACTGCATGGTGATGTTTGCGGTAGAAAGCACGTCTGGGACCTTGTATGGATGATGAGGCGCGGGACTTGCCGCGCTTGCCTCGGGCTGCCGCCCTGCTGATGGCTGCGCAAATGGCTGTGCGAATTGCTAATTGCCAATTGCTTAGCCTGGCTTGCTTAGCTGCATGAACGGCACAAAGCCAGGCATGGCAACCTGGCGGCGCGTTGGCGCGGGGCCCGGGCAGGGAAATCGGGAAACAACCGGCGATTTTACCACTGGCGGGCAAAGGAACGAAGCGATAAGCCTCAGATGCGGGCGCAAGGCGCCGCTTTCAACACCGGGTAACCCGACAGCGACAGCGAAAACCCGTCCGCACGTGCGCTCAACTGCGCCTGCCCTCCCACCGGCAGGGTCAACTTGCGCGGGCAGTGGCCGAACGGCAGGCCGGTGAGGACCGGCACCGACAAGCGCTCCTGCATGTACGCCACCACGGCGGGCAGRTCGTAGCCGTTGTCGTAATCCGTCACGCGGTAATTGGAAAAGTCGCCCAGCAGGATCGCGCGCTGCGCGCCGAGCACGCCAGCCTGGTCCAGCTGCAGCAGCATGCGCTCGACCCGGTAAGGCGGCTCGTTGACGTCTTCCAGGAACAGGATGCCGCCCTGCACCGCCGGCATGAACGGCGTGCCCAGCAAGCTGCACAGCATCGCCATGTTGCCGCCCCACAGCGTGCCCGACAACGCGCCCGTAAAAGGCTGGCCGCCAGCCTGCGGCGCATCCACGTCGATGGTGTAGGCCGGATCGCGCAGCACGCCGTTGAAGTGCTGCCACATGAACGGATCGACCACGTCCGCGCCAAAATCCGCCAGCAGCATCGGACCGGCAAAGGTAACGCCGCCAGTGGCCGCCAGGTACGCCAGCTGGAAGGCCGTGAAATCGCTGTGGCMGACGATGGGCGTCTGGCTGGCGCGCGCCTGCTCGGCAATGCGGGCAAAGTCCACCTGCTCCAGCAGCCGTGCAATACCGTAGCCGCCGCGCACAGCCAGCGTCAGCTCGTGCGCCGCGCCGGTGCCGATGGCATGCAGGTCGGCCAGCCGTTCGGCATCGCTGCCGCCAAAGCGCAGGTAGCGGCGCGCCAGCACATCCGGGTTGCCGACATGAAAGCCCTGCCCTTTGAGCCAGGCGCAGCCGCGCGCGGCGATGGCGACGTCGTGCGGATAGCCGGAAGACGCAATCAGGCGGACTTCGGTGGCTGGCGTGGGCGTAGGCGTGGGCTGGCTCATGCGTCGGGGTTCTGGTTTGGGTCGGTGTCGGTGTCGGTGTCGGTGTCGGTGTCGATGGAGGCAGCAGGCGCGGCAGCGGCGCAATGCGCGCAGGCAGGCGCATCGCTGGCCCCCACGGCCTGCGCGGCTTCTTGCCCGGCTTCTTGCGCCGCCTTCTGCGCGGCCTTCTGGGCCCGGCGCCTGCCGCCGAAGAAATCCTTCAGCATCCGCGAGCACTCGTCGGCCATCACCCCGCCGGCAATGGTGGTCTGGTGATTGAGCTGCGCCTGCTCGAACAGGTTCAGCACACTGCCCGCGGCGCCGGTCTTGGGATCGCTGGCGCCAAACACCACGTGACGAATCCGCGCATGCAGGATCGCGCCGCTGCACATCACGCAGGGTTCCAGCGTCACGTACAGCTCGCACTCCGGCATGCGGTAGTTGCCGATCACGCGGGCAGCGGCGCGCAGCGCCTGCATTTCAGCATGCGCGGAAGGATCGACCGAGCGGATCGGCAGGTTGTGGCCGCGCGCGATGATGGTGTCGTTCCACACCACGACCGCGCCCACCGGGACTTCGCCAGCGGCTTCGGCCAGGCGCGCTTCGTCAAGCGCGGCCTGCATATAGCGGCGATCGCGCGCAAGCGCAGGATCCATGGAAAGATCCGGGCTTGCCAGGCTGGCCTCGGGCGGCAGGGTCGGCTCGGTCATCGCGGCTGCGTCATGCGGCGAGTCAGTCCTGCGCCGGCAGGCTGAAGGCAGCGCTGACCTCGGCCCAGCAGTTCGGGGTCTCGAACAGCACCAGGCGGGTGAGCTGCAACTGGTGCCCGAAGCAATCCTTGAACACCGGGGCCAGCATGTCAAAGGCGATCTGCGCCAGGTTCTCCACGGTCGGGATGGCATCGAGCACCACCGTCTTGTGCCCGTCCATGGTCTGCAGGAAGTTCAGCAGCGCGGTATCGCCGCGATGGATCAGGAAAGCGTGGTCCCACTTGGACACCAGGTGTTCCGTGGCCAGCGCCTTGATATCGCTGAAGTCCAGGATCATGCCCTCGTCCGAGGCGCCGGCGCGATGCAGCACCTCGCCCGACAGCGTCAGGTCCAGGCGATAGCGATGGCCATGGATGTTGCGGCACTGGCCGCCATGGTTGGGAATGCGGTGGCCGGAGTCGAACTCCAGACGGCGGGTAATGGAAACTTGCTTGTTCATGTGGGCCAATGGGTGCCGAGGTGTGCCGGTGCGTACCGGCGCGATTTGCGCGATTTGCCTACCGGATGCCGAGCAGCTTGTGGGTCTGCAGCGAAAGGCGCCAGAGCGGACGGCGCTGGCAGAACTCCACCGCCAGCGCGGTATTTTGCCGTGCCAGCGGGCCGTCCATGGCCTGCACCAGGAAATAGCGGAAATCAAGGCGCTCGTATGCGGCGAAATCCTGGCCATCCTGCGGGATCACCACCTTGAGTTCGTCGCCGCGCCTGACCACCAGTTCGGAGCCCATCTTGGGGCTCACGCAAACCCAGTCGATGCCCTCGGGCACCGGCAATGTGCCATTGGTCTCGATGGCGATCTCGAAGCCGCGCGCATGCAGCGCGTCGATCAGCGGCGCATCCAACTGCAGCAGCGGCTCGCCGCCCGTGCAGACCACCAGCGGACGCCCGGCGCCGCTGCTATCCACAGCCTGTGGCCACTGGGCCGCTACCTTGTCGGCGAGCGCCTCGGCGGTGCGGTACTTGCCGCCCTCGGTGCCATCGGTGCCAACGAAGTCGGTGTCGCAGAACTGGCAGACCGCGCTGGCACGGTCTTCCTCGCGCCCACTCCAGAGATTGCATCCGGAGAAGCGGCAGAACACGGCTGCGCGGCCCGCGTTGGCGCCTTCGCCCTGCAGTGTGTAGAAGATTTCCTTGACGGCGTAAGTCATGCTGGCTGGTAAAGCTCTGGTAGCTCTTGTAGGTCGTGCTGTGGGTGGTGCAGTGAGGCAGTCGGTGCAGGCGCGCGGCGAATGCCGGGCGGGCAACTGGCGACGCGTGGCGACTATTGGCCAGGAAACTGCGGCGAACTCGCTATTTTCGCACAGGAGCGCAATCCGCTCCAGCCGCCTCCTTGATTTCCCCTATTGCCAAGGCCACGCTCAGGCGCTGGCGCTTGGCCCGCCGGCCTAAAGTTGCGCCCAAGCCGCCTCGCGCAGCTTGCCGCCAACAAAATCCAGGAAGCTGGCGATGCGCGCCGAAAGCTGGGTGTTGAGGTAATAGACCGCGTTGATCGACTGACGTTCGTCGATGGTGTGCGCCATCAGCACCTGCACCAGGTCGCCGCGGCGCCGGTCCGCGTCGGTCATGAAATCCGACAGGCAGACCAGGCCCTCGCCCGCCAGTGCCAGCTGGCGCAGGGTTTCGCCGCTCGATGCCGACAGATGCGGCGTGATCTGCACCTCTTCGCCCACGGCGCCGCGCAGGGGCCAGCGATTGAGCGATTCGGGCTGGTTGAAGCCGATCAGGCTGTGCCCGGCAAGGTCCGCCACGCTTTCCGGGCGGCCCCGCGCCTTGAGATAGGCTGGGCTGGCCAGCACGCGCACACGGCTGCTGGCCAGCGCGCGGGCATGCAGGGTGGAGTCCCGCAGCGCGCCGATACGGATCGCCACGTCGGTACGATGCTCGAGCAGGTCGATGATCTGGTCGTTGGTATTGAGCTCCAGCTCGATTTCCGGATAAGCCCGGCGGAATTCCCCGACCAGCGGCACGATCGCGTGCAGCATGAAAGGGGACGCCGCATTGACCCGCAGCCGCCCCGCCGGCCGCTGGCGGCGCACGGCCATCTGCTCCTCCGCCAGTTCCACCGAAGCCAGGATCGCGCGCGCGTGGGCCAGCAGTGCCTCGCCCTCCTCGCTCAGCGCCAGCCGGCGCGTGGTCCGGTGCAGTAGGGTGGTGCCCACCTTGTCTTCCAGGCGGCTCAGCGCACGGCTGATGCCGGAGACGGTCTGCCCCAGTTGCTCGGCCGCAGCCGTGATGGAGCCGCTGTCCACCACGGTGGCAAAGGCCTGCAGTTCTTCGAGTGTGATCTTCATTGTTGAATACTAATCAAATATCTTATCCAGATCACCCACTTAATCTGCAAGAAAGACAGCGGCAAACTGCGTCCATCCTAATTCCGGACGCTCCTGGAGCCCACCATGCCCATTGCCCTGTTCGCGCTGACCATCAGCGCGTTTGCCATCGGGACCACCGAATTCGTCATCGTCGGCCTGATCCCCACCATCGCCGCCGATCTGCACATCACGCTGCCATCGGCCGGCCTGCTGGTGAGCCTCTATGCGCTCGGCGTGGCCATTGGCGCCCCGGTGCTGACCGCCCTCACCGGCCGCCTGCCGCGCAAGGCGCTGCTGGTATCGCTGATGGCCCTGTTCACGCTGGGCAACCTGCTGGCGTGGAAGGCGCCCGGCTACGAATCGCTGATCCTGGCGCGTATCCTGACCGGCCTGGCCCACGGGGTGTTCTTCTCGATCGGGTCCCTTGTCGGCAGCGTGATGTTTGTCCCGGCCAATATCCGCCACGGCGCCCCCGCCTCGTTGCTGCAACAAGCCAAGGTGCTGGCCGAGCCGCGCCTGCTGCTGGTCTACGCCAAGACCGCGATCGGCTATGGCGGCTCGTTCATCCCCTTCACCTTCCTCGCCCCCATCCTGCAGGACGTATCGGGCTTCAGCGCCAGCGCGGTCGGGCTGGTGATGCTGGTGTACGGCGTGTCGGTCGCCGCGGGCAACATCTGGGGCGGCCGCCTGGCCGACCGCCACGGCCCCATTGCCGCGCTCAAGATCGTGTTCCTGCTGCTGTCCATCGTGCTGTTTGCGCTGACCTTCACCGCGCCGCACCGCTGGCTGGTGGTTGCGACCGTGCTGGCCTGGGGCGCCGTTGCCTTCGGCAATGTGCCGGCGCTGCAGGTCTATGTGGTCAAGCAGGCGGAGCGCCATGCGCCGGGTGCCGTCGATGTGGCATCGGGCCTCAATATCGCCGCCTTCAACCTGGGCATTGCCGGCGCGGCCTGGGCCGGCGGCCTGATCGTGACCCATTTGGGCCTGATGCATACACCGTGGATTGGCGCGCTGGTGGTACTGGCGGCGCTTGGCCTGACCGCGCTGAGCGGGCGCCTGGACCGGCTGGAGCAACACCCCTTGGGCGAGCGCAAGCTGGCCGCCGCCAGGGCCTGACCCCGGCGCATCACGCCTGTGCCAGCACGGATGGACACACCGCCGCGCCGCTTCGGGCCGGGATAGGGTAACAGGCTTTGCACCCCGGTCACCGTCAGGCCGGCGCCGATCTCGATCAGGACAGGCCGAGATAGTCGCGCTTGCCCACCGGCACGCCCTTGTGGCGCAGGATGTCGTAAGCCGTGGTCACGTGAAAATAGAAATTCGGCAGCACAAAGCCCAGCAGGTAGGACTTGCCGTCGAACGTGACGGGCTCGGGGCGCAGCTTGAGCTCGATGGTGCGCGTTTCGCTGCCCTCGAGCTGGGCGGGCTGGATGGTATTCAGGAAGGCCACCGTCCTGGCGATGYGCTCCTGCAGTTCCGGAAACGTGGTTTCGGTGTCGGCAAAGGCTGGCATCTCGATGCCAGCCAGCCGCGCCGCGCAACCCTTTGCGGTGTCGCTGGCGCGCTGCACCTGTGCGGGCAGCGGGTCCATGTCCGCCACCAGGCGGGTCTGGATCAGGTCGGCCGGGTCCATGCCCTGCGCCTGTGCGAATGCGGCGCCTTTGTCCAGGATGGCCGACAAGCTGCCAAAAGCCCGGATAAAGGCTGGAATCGATACTTCATACATCGAGAGCGACATGGGGGTGTCCTTGGTTGTGATTGCCAGACGCGGCATCCCGCCGGCGGGCGAATTGCGCCGCGGCGGGTTGCGCGACACGGCGAGGATAAACCTTCCGGCGGTTTCTCGCCGGCCGGCCCGTTCAATCCCGGCAAGGGCCGGCGCCCAGCGGGGCCCTTGATTCTTGATTTAAGATATCCCTCCCCTCCGGATGAGCGCACATCGCCTCGACGACATGAACGCCCCCTTTCCGATTCGCAAGGAGTGTCCGCCAGGCGCCTGCACATGCGGTCGCGAGGCGTTGCTGGACGACCCGCAATCCGACATGCGGATCCTGAGGCTGACCCGGGAAGAGGAAAAGCGACTGATCGCCCGCCTGGAAAGCCTGTCGAGCCTTGCCGAGCTCAAGGACATGGAAAAGCGCATGCATGCGCAACTGGGCATCGTCCTGACGATCACACCTAGCATCCACGAAGTGCGCACGGTGCGCGGCATCAACATCCAGGTGGAAGAGCAAACCGGGCTGTGCCGCAAGACCAAGCAGGCGATTCCCGCGGCGATACGCCGTTGCCTTGAGGCAAAGCCGGATATGGCGTACGCGATCCTGAATGCGCACGACTTGCTGGGCGGCGCCTGAGGCCTCTTCCCCCCTTCCCTCACTCCACTCCTCATTCCGCCACGATCTTCCTGTCGCTGGCGATGTGCTTCCACTGCGCAAGATCCTGCCTCATGCGCGCGCCGAATTCGGACGGACTCATTGCCTTGGGCGCCGAGCCGTCCGGTTCAAGCACGATGCGCACATCCTGCGACGCAGCGATCTCATTGATCTCGCGGTTCAGCCTCTGGACCAGCGGCGCGGGCGTGCCGGCAGGTGCGAGGACGCCGACCCAGATCTCGATCCCGTAGCCTGGCACCGATGCCGCCAGCGACGGCAACTCGGGAAACGCCGGGTTCGGCCGCTGCGAGGTCACCGCCAGCGCCCGTACCTTGCCGGACTTCAACTGCGTCACCAGCGAGCTGTAGTTGGACATCATGACGTCGATCTGCCCCGCGGCCAGATCGATCATCGCGTTGGAAGCCCCTTTGTACGGGACATGCATCATCTGGACTTTCGAGATGTCGCACAGCAATTCCGTCGCCAGTTGCGCCAGCGAACCGATCCCCGCCGAGCCGTAGGTGAGCGCGCCCGGCTTGGCGCGCGCCGCCGCGATCAGCTCGGCCGGCGACCTGATCTGGGTCGAGGACGAGACCGCCAGCAACAGCGGCCCCTCGGCGACCATGGACACTGGCGCAAACGCGGCAAGCGGATCGTAGGGCGAACGAGGCTGGGTGGCGGCAGCGGTCAGGAAGGTCGACGACGTCAGCAGCAGCACGGACCCGTCCCGTGGCGCCTTGGCAACCGAATCGGCGCCAACGACGCCTGCCGCACCCGGCTTGTTTTCCACGATGACCGTAGTCCCCAGGCGCTTTGCCAGCCCCGGCGCGATCGCACGCGCGATCACGTCATTGCTCGCGCCCGCCGAAAACGGCACGACAATTCTTATCAAAGGCGGCACCTTGGCATCGGTCTGGGCCGCGGCCATGGTTACCACGGACATCGCGGCAAGCAACAGCGCAATGTGGGCTAACGTCTTTCGCATTCGGCGCTCCTATCTCAATGGGCAGCAACGGGTAGCAACGGGAGTAATCGGTAGAGCAGCATGGATGTCAGGATCCAGACCCCGGGTGGACACCCGGGGTCCCGTGGAATCCGGCGATGTCCTGCCTAGGCCGGGATATCCAGGTCCAGCAGCGGCGCGTACTGCTGGGCGCCAAAGATGTCGCCATCGCCGGCGCTGCCGCTGGGCCGGGTGCGATAGATCGTGAACTTGATGGCGTACGCGGGATCGTATTCGACGAAATCCGAGATCCGTTCGACCGGAATCCCATAGAGCGCGGCCATGCTTTCCCGGCTCAGCGCGCGCGAGCGCTTGACGCGTTCGTACTCGGCCGCCTCGCGAAAGATGATGTCGAAGGTGATCTTGTTGACCCCCGCGTTCTTGCTGCGGATGGTCTTGGCGAGTTGATGCAGTTTTTGCGTTGTCATTGCTGTCGTCGTAGTCATCGTAGCCGTTGTCGTCGTCGTTGCCATATGCGGCGCCCGTCTCAGACGCCAACTTCAATGAGGTGGGTGGGGAACAGCGCCATGGGGTCTTGCACCTCCACCGTGTGGTTCAGCGTCCAACGGTAGGCCGCGCTGGCGTGCAGGACTTCGTCCAGCGGGAACGACACCGAACCGGCCGTGCCTTTGACGTCAGGCAGCCGCGCATAGAACATCTGGCGCAAGCCGATCATCGTCACCTCCTCGGCCATCTCGCGGGTCGGGGCGACCCCTTGCACCAGCACGCAGAGCTCATGCCCCGGCCGGTCGCGCAGCGGCTCCAGCTCGCCCATCACGCCATCGCGGCCATACACGTTGTAGTGCAGTTGATAGCCGCTGTCGCCAAAACGCGTGCGCACCTGCTCGCGTGCCCACGCAATCACCCGGTCCACGTTGGCGATGGTGTAGGGGTCGCGGATGCCGCACAGGCCGACGAAGCGCTCGCCCACCTTCCCCGCGCCTTCCAGCTTGACCCGGACCGTTTCCGCCTCGATAAAGCGTGAGCCCGTGATGCGCGTGGTGCGATCGTCCACCTGCGCGTAGCGGCAATGCGTCATGTCCAGCCTGCCCCCGGCGACAAACTCCTCATACGGATTGGAGCGCTCGTACATCGCATGGCCGGATACGGAGGCGACGGTGCAGCGCTGCTCGGGATGCATCGCCGTGACCTGGACGTCCTCGTGCGAGATGACGCCCATCACGGTCTCCTTGCCGCCATAGGGCTCGGCGCAGAACGATGCGCACTCGAGCACCTTGCCTAGGTAGTAGGAATGATCGGCGGAAAAGCCGTGGTGCAGTGCCGGCGCGGCAAAGACCGCGGCATCCGAGCTGCGCCCGCCAATAATCACGTCGGCGCCCTGGCGCAGCAGCGCCACATAGGGATGGACGCCCGCCATGGCGACGATACGGTCGGTTGCATCGAGCTCGCTTTCGGTCAGGTCTGCAAAGCCATCGAGCCCGCTTACCGTCTTTCCGCGCCGCATTGACTCGCGAAGGAAAGCCTTGTCCACCTCGGAATAGAAGTAGCCGACCCGGAACTTCTTCAGGCCATGCTTGGCGGCCAGTTCGCCGATGATCCGCACGAACAGGTCCACACGGCTGTTCGACCCCGTGTCGCCGGCCGAACCGATGATCATCGGTACGCCGAGACGGCGCGACGCCAGCAGCATTTGCTCCAGATCGTGGCGTTGCCAGGCTTCGGGACTCGTCGAGGTGTCCGACCCCAGCGGCACCGGGCCCACGTCGTCGCTTCCCGAATCGGCCGCGATGTAGTCAGGGCCCGCCTCCACCCCCAACCCAAAGCTCTCGGTGCGCAACGGGGCGAAGCCGAGATGGCCATTAGGACAAATGATCTTCAGGGACTGCATGCAGTGTTCTCCAGATGGTGTCTTCCCCAAGCCGGGCTTGACGAATCATCTAGAGCAGATTGCATGCCACAGGGCGAATTTTGAAAATATCTTTATATTTCATAGATTTAGCGTAACGCCCTTCACCTTCCGCGTGATTCTCACGCGGAACAGGCGCCGCAATTGCGTGAAATTCACGCATCGTCCTCGTCGCTTCCGGCAGTCGGGGCCAGCAGGCCCAGCTTCATCATCTGGTGCCGCAAGGCATGCCGGCTCAACCCCAGTCTCTCGGCCACCGCACTKAGGTTCTGGTGGCACGACACCAGCGTCTGCTCGATCAGCGCACGCTGGAAGCGAGCCGTGGCCTCGTGATAGTCCTGCCCCGGCTCGGACCCGGCACGCCCGTTCATTGCATCCGGCTGCGCCACGGCATCGTCCAATGCGTCCGCAGGCCGCGCCACGTCCCGCAGGATGCGCGCCGGCAGGTGGCACGGCCGGATGCAATCGCCCTCCTCCAGCAGGCAGATGCGCTCCAGCAGGTTTTCGAGTTCACGCACATTGCCCGGCCACCGGTACGCGCGGAAAATGCGCTCCACCTCCGGATCCAGCCGCCGGAAATGGCTGCCGTACTGGGCGTTGTACTTCGCCAGCGTGTTGCTCGCGAGCAGAAAGATGTCGTCGCCACGCTCGCGCAGCGGCGGGATATTGATGGCGATCACCTGCAGCCGGTAATACAGATCCTCGCGAAACTTGCCGGCCTTGACCTCGCTCAGCAGGATCTTGTTGGTCGCTGCGATAAAGCGGGCGTCCACGCTGATGGGACGCACCGCGCCGACCCGCCGGAACCGCCGCGTGTCCAGCAGCGTCAGGATCTTGGACTGCATCACGGGATCCAGCTCGCGGACTTCGTCCAGGAAGACCGTGCCGCCATTCGCCGCCTCGATCAGTCCCTCCTTCCTGCTGACCGCGCCGGTAAACGATCCACGCTCATGGCCAAACAACTCGGATTCGAGCAACTGGGCGGGAATCGCAGCGCAATTGATATCGATGAACTCGCGCCCGGCCCGATTGGACTGCGCGTGGAGCATGCGCGCCACCAGGCTCTTCCCCGTCCCGGTCTCGCCATAGATCAGCACGGTGCTAGCCTGGCTGCGCCCAACGCGGGCGACCAGTTCACGCAGAGCGACGATGGAGGCATGCTCCCCAACAAGCTGCGGGCGAGAAGGTTCGTTCATCTTGGGATACGAGAGCCGGCCGCCCGGGTGGAGGACGCCCCGGCGGCCGGCGAGTTGAGGCCGATCATCTGCGCGGAAGATTAACCTATTCCGGCACGGCGACGGGGGGGCGGGCGGATGGGTGCATGCGCCAGGGGACAAACACCGCGGCGGCGAGCCGTGTTCAACGCACGGCTTGGGCCAGCATCGCTTCGATCTGCCGATCCTTCTCCTCCCACAGTTGCGTCAGCCAGCGATGAAACTCGCGGCGGAACGCGGCATCGCCATCGTAGTCACCGCTGCAGAATTCGACCGGGATCGGCAGTTCGCGAATGCGCACGACGACGCGTCCGGCCCGGCCGCAGGCTAGTTGCCAGAAACTGGGGGTGCCGTCGGGATAGACGATGCTCACGTCCAGCAGCGCGCGAAACTGCGTGCCCATCGTATTGAGCGCCAGCGCCAGTGCGCCGGCCTTCGGCTTGAGCAAGTGCCGGTAGGGTGAAGACTGGGCCCGGTGCTTGGCGGGGGTAAAGCGGGTGCCCTCGGCAAAATTCATTACGCTGGTCGGCACCAAGGCGAACTTGGCGCAGGCACGCCGCGTGGTCTCACGGTCTTGCCCGCGCAACTGCGGGCGCTTGCGCAGCGCCGCCTTGGAATGCCGGCGCATGAACGGAAAATCCAGTGCCCACCAAGCCAGGCCGATCACCGGCACATAGACCAGTTGCTGCTTCAGGAAGAATTTCAGCAACGGGATGCGCCGGTTCAGGATGCGCTGGAGCACGAAGATATCGACCCAGGAGCGGTGGTTGCAATTCACGAGATACCAGCCGGCATAGCGCAATTGGTCCACGCCTTCCACATCCCAGGGCTCGCGTTGCAGAAGGCCGATCCAGGCATCGTTGCAAGTGATCCAGGCAGTGGCGAGGCGATTGAGGACAGGGTCTATGCGTAACCGTACGGCGGGAAACGGCAATAGCAACTTCAACACCGCGAGGATGAAAAGCGGTGTGCACCAGAACAGTGTGTTCAGCGCCAGCAGCGACAAACTGAGCAGGCCGAGCATGGCGATTTCCTCGAATGAATGAAAAGAGCTCCGGAAACGAGCATGCCATGCATTCTGTCTTCTTGGCTTCGCAAAACAAGCATGATGAATGCGCATTTTAGAAAAGCCTGACCCAGATCAAGTGCCTTCCCGGCGACTGCTCTGAAGACTTGCCGAGCCAGGCAATCTGGTGCGGGCCAGTGGCGTGAAACGCYGGGCAGTGATTGTCAAACGGTGGCAATCAGGGCATCCCGACATGCCCGCTGTGCCCAGCCTCCCGCCGATCCGGGTGCCGGGGTGGCAGCCCGCCCGTGGCCATGACATGGCGGAAACACCGCACAGCGCGCAGCAGTTGCAGGCCGAGCCAGACGTTGGCAGCCGCGAACAGCACGCCACCGGGCCAAGCCAGCCATCGCGGCGCCAGTGGCAGCGCCAGCAGCAGGACATAGGCGAGCAGCAGCAAGTTGGCTTGCCAGCGCTGCTGCCCGGGTGAAATCATCGCTTGCATGGCGGGGATCCGGGCCGGCAGTGGCAACCGGCGGCGCAAATGCAGCCAGATCAGGAAAGGCACGATCTTGCCAGTCATCGCCGTTACCGGCAGCACCCCGCATCCGACCAGCACGGCGCATCCTATCCACCACGGGATCGCGACGGCCGTTGGCAGGGCGATGGCCGCCAGCGACAACGCCACCGCGCCCAGGGCGCTCGCGCAGGCGGCCGCCCAAAGACGCCAGCCGGGATCATGGCGGCGCCGCGCACGCAGCATGCCGCCCAATCCGAATGCCGAGAGTGTCCCCAGGAGCAGCAGAAGAGGCGCCGCGCCGGCGCCGGCGCGCTGCGGCAGATCGATCACCGCGCCGCTATAGCCCAGCAGAAGCAACCAGATTCCCCAGGGCAAGAAGCGCTCCAGGCCGGCAGGCAGGCGCCTGGTCTGCCAGAACATCGGCACCACCGTGGTCGCGACACCGGTCGCGAGCGTGGCCAGCCAGCCAACCAGCCCCCAGGCGACATGCAGTTGCRGCAGCGGCCCCAGCGCTAGCTGCCATTGCCCGCCAAGCACGCCAGCCAGCGCCGCGCCGGTCGTGACCGTCGCGATCAGCGCCGCGCCTATGCCTGCCAGGGTGCGCGTGGTGGCGTCCACGGCAACCACGCGCGCGCCCGCCCGCAGCAATGCCAGTCCGACCAGGCTGAGAAAAGGCGCCCCCAGCATGATGGCCACGCGAAAGCCGAGTGGTCGGCCAGCAAGGAATCCACCTGCCAGCGCGAGCGCGGTGCTCCCTCCTGTCAACGCGACCCAGGGTGCCAGTCCGGCAGTCCCGCGTATGCGCACCCCGGCGACCACCGGCATCATCTGGAACAGTGCCCCCAGCATGACGGGAACCAGCATCCCCAATGCGAGCAGATGGACCGCCGCCAGCACGGTTGGGGAGAACCGGGATGGCAGGCCGTCCGCGGAGCCGAAGGCCAGCAGCAAACCCGCGGCGGCGCCAAGCCATGGCGCCGGCAGCAGGCAGCCAAGGACCACCGATGGGCCGGGGGCATTCTCGTATTTCAGGTGCGCGGTCTTCATGCTCGCTGCCATGCCGCAAGATGCTCTCGGGATAGGGGATGTGGCGCACAGGGGTCCTCGCAGATATCGGAAGGGGAAAGTGGTCTCGGCATCGTGTCAATCTCCGCGCTTAGGCAAGTGGGGGGCGGGCAGCGGCTGCCCTGCCCTCGCTGTCAATCTTGGCGCAGCCATGCTAGCCGCCAAAGACCGGCGCTGTCCTTGATCGCGGTAAAGCGTTGCACTACTGGCGAAGGGGCGAAGGCCGCCAGCGGGCCATCACCGCGACTGCTTGCGCTATCTCAAAAAGGCGCGCCGCGCTTCGGGCGATACTTGAAACCAGACCAGTCTGTCCGCGCCTGGCCGAACCCGGCAGCGGGCGATTGGCGATGGCCTGGCCAGGCCAACCCGGAGCGCGACAATGTTTTCTCCCATCGCCAGTCTTCCTGGCTTCGATTCACCGATTGAGATGCTGCTGGCCTGCCACGACAAGGTGCGGCGTTTCGCCGGCCTTTGCCCCAGGCTGGAACAGCATGTGGCGCTGCACGGCGCGGATGAAGAGGCACGAGCCGCCGCCGCCAGCGTGC
The DNA here is from genome assembly GCF_056399905.1 of Cupriavidus sp. 01L46. Taxonomy (NCBI): domain Bacteria; kingdom Pseudomonadati; phylum Pseudomonadota; class Betaproteobacteria; order Burkholderiales; family Burkholderiaceae; genus Cupriavidus; species Cupriavidus sp. 01L46. Next base: position 3,244 of record NZ_JBFTSF010000191.1, on the reverse strand, counting down.
TGAGGTACTTCCAGCTGGCTGCGCCGCTGCACCACGCGGACGAGGAGGAGGACCTGTTTCCCGCACTGCGCGAGCTGGGTGATGCCAGCTTGACTGCGCGAATTGACGAGCTCGATGCCGAGCATGGGCACCTGGGCGAGCTGTGGTACTGCGTGCAGCCCTGGCTGGAGGCGATGTCGCAAGGGGCAAGGCACCCTGCCCCGCCAGAGCTCGGCGCGTTCGCCACCCTCTATCCCGAGCACGCATCGCGGGAGGAGCGCGAGGTTTATCCTGCAGCCGTCCGGCTGCCGCCCGATCGCCTTGCCGGAATTGGCCAGCGCATGGCGCAAAGAAGAGGCGCCCGCTAGTGACCGCGCGCAGCCATCCGTGCGTCACGTCATTTGCGGCGAAGCTTCCCAGCCAAGGCGGGATGACTTGATCTGCCACAAGATCCGTTTGGGCCTGGCGTGGAATCCTACGGGCTACAAGCCTGTCGTGGCGCTCCGGATACGCAACCATGTTCCCGCCCCGCGCGGCCGGTTTGCCCTGGAGGCTTGCTCCGATGGATTGACAGATGCAACTACCCCCACTGAGGCACGCCATGCGCCACAAACTTAACCTCGATGGACTGCTTGGCAGCTTGCCGCTGTTCCGGAACCTCGATGCAACCCAGTTGGCCGAGCTTGCGGGTTCCTGCCATGAGGTCAGAGTCCCCAAGCACAGCCATGTCTTCCGGCGCGGCGACGCGGCTCCAGGTCTATATGTCGTTGCTGTTGGCCAGATCAAGCTGGCCCTGCCGTCGGCGCACGGCAATCCCGAGAAAGTCGTCGAGTTCTTTGGCCCCGGCGAGGCATTTGGGGAGGCCGTCATGTTTCTTGACCGCCCCTACCTGGTGGATGCCCAGGCGCTCGAAGACACGCTGCTTATCCTGCTCGACAAAAAGGATATATTCGCCGCCATCGATCACGACCCGTCCTTTGCGCGCCGCATGCTTGCCGGGCTGTCGATGCGTCTGCATGCCCTGGTGCAGGATATCGAGACGGTGAACCTGCACAACTCGCAGCAAAGGGTGATCGGCTACCTGCTGAACGGGCCGCGAGAGGGTAACCTGACGCGCTTTGCCGTCAACAAGAACCTGATCGCCTCCAAGCTGGGGCTGTCGCCGGCCACGCTCTCGCGCACCCTGCAGCGGCTCAGCGAAGCTACCTTGATCAGCGTGGCCGGCCCCGAAGTCTTGATTCACGATATCCAGGCGCTTCAGCGCCGGTTTGCCGGAGGCTAAACGCCTCATGGCGGTGCCGAACCCGAAGCGGAATCCATGCGATGCGCCTTACCACCATGACCGACTACGCGCTACGGCTGCTGATCTACGTGGCGCGGCATCCAGACCGGATGTGTACCAACAGCGAAATCGCGCAGGCTTACGGCATCTCCAGGGCCCWCTTGGTCAAGGTGACGCACAAGCTGAGCCGCCAAGGGTGGATCGCGACCGTGCGCGGCAGAGGCGGTGGCATGCAGCTGTCATCCGGGCCAGGGAGCATCAATCTAGGCGACGTGGTTCGCAGCGTGGAGCCGGATTTCGATCTGGTTGCCGGCCTGGCCGACGGCAGCGCCCGCAAGTTCGCGAGCGACGAGCATCTTTGCTGCGTCATGGATGGCGCTCGCAGGCGTTTCCTGCAGCATCTTGAAAGCTATACCCTCGCCGACGTGCTGGCGCGGGCGTTCCCGGCCGCGCCACATGCCGCCGCAGTCGCGGTGAATCCGCTCGGAAATTGAGGGCATCGCAACTGGCGCCGACGTGGCCACATGCCGGCGGCGTCTGGTGGCACGATCAGGGCTGCCGGGAACGCGGCGCCGCGCGGACTCGCCATGCCCGCGCCGCGGCGGCCATGACGGCAATGAAGACCAGGATGGCAGCAACGTTGCCCGTCGCCGCCACGGCCTTGACTGCCGGCGACTGGTGGCCAAGGCTCAGCCGTGCGGCCAGCGAAAGGTGCAGCATGGCAAGCGGCACATAGAAACTGTTGCCGAACYGCAGCTTGATGCGCGTGATCGCCGGCAGGATGACAGGCGCATGTGCCATCACCATGCTGACGATGAAGCCCAGTCCCAGCGCATGGAGCGCCGCGTCGCGCCAGGGCCACCCCGCCGCGGTGCCCGCCCACGCCACGCCGGCCACCAGCAGCCAGGCGTAGCCCAGCAGCAGGCAGACCGCCATGTAGCGGCTCAGTCCGGGGCTGCGCACCGTACGGCGCGCAATGTCGAACAGTGCCAGCCAGGCGGCAAGCAACACCAGCGATGCACCATACACGACACCCCCGATCCTTCCCGCGTTCCCTTCCAGCGCCGAGCCGGCAGCGCCTAGCACAAGCGCCGCCAGAATGGCAAGCAAGGCCGCTTGCGCGCCGGGTCGGCGGCGCATCAGGCGTGTCATTTCAAGCCGCTCGGCGGCCACCGTGACAACCAGGAAAATAAAATACCAGGCGTTGACCGAGGCCAGCCAGCGGCCTGAGGCCAGCCCCGCGCTGCCGGCCAGCCAGGCGACCGAGGCAACCAGCAGCAAGGCGGTATGGGCAGCCGCCTGGCGCCGCAGCACCGCCACGCTGACGCCCACGAACACCAGCGCACCCGCCGCCATGGCCCACGCGCCAGCGGCAGGAAATCCCGCCACCATCAGCAGCGCACCCAGCCCCGACGCCACCGGCGCGGCGAAGGCGGCGGGACGGCCGAGCGCCACCGCGCGCTCGATGCCGATGACCGTGCCGAAGAAGCCGCCAGTCATCAACGCACCGTGGAATAACAGCGCTTGCCAAGGCAGCTTGTAGCCGTCTGCCCCGGGCAGCGCCACGCCGGCGCGCAACAGACCGCCGAGCATGCCCGCGAGCAACGCGATTGCCGCCAGCAGCAGCACCGCCAGCCGAGGCCAGGTCTTGCGCTGGCGCCCTTGCGCGCCACGCGCGGCCGCGCTCACCATCCCATGGCGTGCTTTGCGCTGGCGCTCATGCGCTCTGGCGTCCATGGGGGCTCCCAGCATAATTCCAGTTCGATCGAGTACCCCAGCGGCATCACGCCTTCAAGCTCGAGCTGGACGTCGTCCAGGATCATGTCGGCCACCGGGCATGCGGCGGACGTCATGGTCATCGAGACATGGACTGTGCCCTCCGATACGGTGACGGCGTAGATCAGGCCAACGTCAAGGATGCTTAGCGCTAGTTCCGGATCCACCACGCGGCGCAGGGCTTCCCTGATCGGCATGCGCCACGCC
>NZ_JBFTSF010000190.1:0-12452 GCF_056399905.1 Cupriavidus sp. 01L46 | reverse complement strand
GATTGGTGCGGCGAGCACGGCCGGAATGCTTGGCGTCATCGAGCGGTAGCGATGGTCGCGCAGGTCGAAAATGGGAATGACGGATTCGGTCATGGCTTGAGGGCAATTGATGCGCGGCCGCTTCAGCCGGGCGCAGTCAGCCCGCGCTCGACGGCGTAGACCGCGATCTGCACGCGGCTCGTCAGGTTGAGCTTCTTGAGGATATTCTGCACATGGATCTTGACGGTGCTTTCCGCCACGCCCAGCTCGCGCGCGATCTCCTTATTGCTTTCGCCGCGCGTGAGGCCACRCACGATCTCATGTTCGCGCGAGGTAAGCCGGGGCTCGTCGCTCGCGCTGGCTGCCGCTGTCGCGGCGGGGTTGGTGGGCGCACGGAATTGCGCGACAAGTTTTGCCGTCATGCTGTGAGAAATGACCGCCTCTCCCGCCGCGGCGCGGCGGATGGCGCTGGTCAGCGTTTCCGCTTCGATATTTTTTAACAGATAGCCCCGGGCACCGCTGCGCAGGGCGGCCGCCAGTTCCTCGGCTTCCTCCGACACGGTGAGCATCACCACGGCAGTGTCGGGCAAGTCTTCCACCAGCAGCTGCAGGGTTTCTAGCCCCGACAGGCCGGGCATGTTCAGGTCCAGCAGGATCACGTCGGGCCGGTGCTGCTTGGCCCGCTTGACGCCCTCTACGCCATCCGCCGCTTCGTCGACGATCTCGAAATCGGTCTGGCGCGCAAGCAGGGCGCGCACACCCGAGCGAAACAGGGAGTGGTCGTCTATCAGGAGGATACGGATGGTCATGATATTCACCTTGAAAAAAAAGCTGGCGAGACAGTTTGGTGGCCGTGCCGTTCACTAGCGCGGCAGGATGAGCTCAACTCGCGTGCCCGTGCCCCGTTCGGCAACGATCCGCAGCGTGGCCGATAGCCGGGCCGCGCRCTCGCGCATGATGTGCAATCCCACATGGGATTGATCGTCTGCCGCCGGCTCCGCGGGGTCGAAGCCATCGCCGTCGTCCTCCACGATCATGCTGAAGGTGCGTCCATTGCGCACGATGACGCTGGCATAGGCGGCACGCGCATGCTTTCGCACATTGGAAAGGGCCTCCTGCAGGATGAACAGCACCTGCAGTTGCTGCTCGGGCTGCAGGGGCGGCCCGCCCTGGGCGTCATTGAACACCAGGGCAAGCTCCGTGCTGCTCTGGCGCCGGAATCGCGCCACGGTGTCTTCCACTGCCTGGCGCAGCTCGCCATGCGCCAGCTTGCTGCGGAAGTTGAGCAGGAGTTCACGCACATCCTGGTAGCTTTCTTCCACACCGCAACGCAACAGCGGCACGATAGCGCGCGTCTCGTCCATATCGTTGCGCGAGACCGCATCTTCCAGCACCTGCACCTGCAGGTTCAGGTAGTTAAGGCCCTGGGCAATGCTGTCGTGCAGGCCCTGCGCCACCAGGTTGCGCTCTTCCACCACCGCGAGCTGGCGTGCGGTTTCCGACAGGTGCAGATGATCGAGCGCCACGCCGATATGCTGCCCCAGCGTCTCAAGCAGGCGTATGTCCGAAGCGGGCAGCTGCAAGGGATCGCGAAAATGCAGGGAGAAGGTGCCCAGCACCGCACGCTGCGTTTCGATGCGGAACACCGCAAGCCCCGGGAAGCCTTCCCTTGCGCAGCCAAAGCGCACACCGGCTGACGGCCCGCTGGCTGACAGCGCCGGGCCTTTGTTGAGGTCTTCGATCAGCACGACCGATTCGCTCGCCGCCTCGCCACAGAAGCACGCATCCACCTTCATGCAGTGCTCGGCCTCTTCCAGTTCCGCGGAGAGGCCGACCGATACCAGCAGATGAAGCTGGTTGTGGTCCGCATCGATCATGCGCACGCTGCCGCCGTCGGCATCGAACTGCTTCATCACGCGCTGCAAGAAGCCGCGGCAAAGCGCCTCGCCGTCGTTTGGCATATTCAGGAAGGCGGCCATGTCGTAGAGCGCCGCGAGGTCGCGGTTGTGCCGCGCCAACTCCGCCGTCTTCTGCGCCACGCGCGCTTCCAGATCCTGGTATAGCCCCTGCAGTTCGCCTGCCATCTGGTTAAAGCCTTGCGCCAGCATGCCGAACTCGTCGCTGGTTTCCACCGGCAGCCGCAGGGAGAACTCCCGCGCGGCCATGCGGTACAAGCCGTCCTGCAAGCGCATGACCGGAAGGATGATCCAGATGTAGAGCAGGTAGATGACGGCTACCGTGCCCATGCAGGCCATGGCCGCGAGTCCCGCCTGCGACAACCGCAGCAGGGTGGTCTTCATGGCGTTCTCTTGCTCGATCATGCTGACCAGGCGATTGACCTGATCCACGAAGGAAGCCAGCGCCGCCGGGTAGGTGGGCGGTTCGCCGTTCGCGGCGGCCAGGTCGGCGAGCGCGAGCGGCTTGATACGCCGGTGCCAGTCAAGGTCTACCCGGTCAAGTTGCGCGTGGATGCCAGGGTCGTCCGGCAGGAACAAGGGGCGTGCCGGATCGCCCTGGCGCAGGCGTGCCAGGGTGGCATCCAGCCCGGTGATCTGAGCCTCCAGTTGATGGCTTGCGCCGGCCCGTGCCCTGGCGAGCTCGATGGCGACGCGATTGGCACGCATGCGCAAGCTGCCGGCATCGTTGATGGCCGCGCCCGCGCCTTCGAGTTGCCATGACAGCCACAGCGTCCCGGAGATCATGGTCAGCACGATCAGCAGCGCGCCCAGCGAGAGCGAGACGATCCGCGTCGACAGGCGGTGGCGCAAGCCTGGCAACGCTGCCTGGGTACGCGGTGGGGTGACGGACGGCTCCGTGGCGGGAGCGGGTGGGCAAGGGGGCGTGAGGTCTACCATGGGGTTCCGGCCCCTGGCATCAGGTTTGCGCTCTGGAACGGCGCTTCAGGGGCTTGTCGCATTATTGACGGCAAGCCGGCGAGCGGGCTTGCGCCAGATCAAGGTCATATGCGGCTACAGGTAGTTCCTGGTGCACTTTCTGAAAATATCATGGCGTGACACAATGACGCGGCGCCGGGCCACGTGCTCGGAAAGCCTGCCGGACACCGCCGCCAACGGCTTTGCGCCGCGCGCTTGCATTCGCTCAGCAGCCCGGCCACGCCCTTGATGCCTGCATCGACCTAGGTCACCTGCCCGCCGTCCGCGCGAGGCCGTCAGGCCGCCGCGGCTGCCGCGCCTTGTGGCGTGCCCAGGCCTGTAGGCATTTCGCCGGTGAGCAGGTAGTGCATCAGTTCGCGTACCGGGCGGATGGCCTCGCCGAACGGCAGGCCCCCCTTGCCACGGAAGAACAGCCCGCGCTCCACGTCGCCGCGCATGGCCTGGGCCAGCTTGAGATCGATACAGAACTGGCCGACACGGCCGATGCCGTCACGCAGGCCGCAGGCCTGCAGGCAGTCGAAGCCTTCGAGGCAGTCGCGGACCTTGGCGCGGGCCTGCAGCGTGGCTTCGCGCGACAGGTAGCGCTTGAGCCATGGCGTCAGTACGGCGCGTGCCGGCAGGCCTGCCACGCTGGTGAATTCGCTCAGTTGTTCGGGGCGCGCGCTGGCCAGGACTTCCTTGAAAGCCGGGTGCGCATCCCCTTCCTCGGTCACGGCGAACGCCGTCCCCAGTTGCACGGCGCTGGCGCCTTCACCCAGCCAGTGGCGGACCTTGGCGTGGCTGTTGATCCCGCCCGCAAGGATCAGGGGCACACTTTCCCAGGCCAGCCCCAGTCCGGCGAACACTTCACGGCATTCGGCCAGCACGCGTGCGAAGGAGAAGCGCCCGTCTCCGATATCGTCGATGCGCGAGGCACCGAGGTGGCCGCCGGCGTGCGCCGGATCTTCGATGACGATGGCGTCAGGCAGGCGGTTCTTCTTCATCCACTTGCGCAGTACCAGCCCCACGCCGCGCGAATCCGACAGGATGGGGATCAAGGCAATGTCCGGGTGGCCGGCCGTGAGGTCGGGCAGGTCCAGCGGCAGTCCCGCGCCCATCACGATCGCATCGGCACCGCTCTCGCACGCCTGCCGGACCAGCGCGGCATGCGAGCTGACGGCCTTCATGACGTTGACCGCGATGGCGCCGCGCCCGCCCGCGAGGCGCCGCGCGCCCTGGATCTCGCGATCCAGTGCCACCAGGTTGGCCGCCTCTATCCTGGCCTTGTCGCGCGACCTGGCGGTGGCCGCCAGCAGGTCCGGGTGATGGTGGCGCAGGTCGATGCTGGCAATGGTGCCCATGCCGTTCTGGCTCGCCACCGCGCCCGCCAGCCGGTGCGCGGAAATGCCGATACCCATGCCGCCCTGTACCACCGGGACCAGCCGGCGGCCAATCAGCTTCAGCCAATGTTGTTGCATATCACTCTCGGTGAGGCATCCCGCTCGCCGGCGGAGATGCCGTGCGCGGCAGGAAAGCGGCATAGGTTTGCATGGACGCGCGCCGGGAAATTTGCGCTGGATCAATCAGCGCACGGCACGATACCAATGGCCTATGCCACTCGGCGGATGGCCCTCGTCCGGTGCGCGCGCCGCCGCGCACGCTTTTGCGCCTGGTCAACTGGTTCGTCGCGGGGCTTGGCTAGGATCCTGGCTCACAGGCGTTCGCCGCCGCCGTGGCGCATGCGGACTCCGAAACCCCGTTGAGCCTATCCAATGACATCCAACACATCCGGCGCAACGCGCCGACCGCAACTGGTTGCGCCCGCCGGCTCGCTGGCGGCGCTGCGCGTGGCGCTGCAACGTGGCGCCGACGCCGTCTACCTCGGCCTGCGCGACGCCACCAATGCGCGCAACTTCGGCGGGCTGAACTTCACCGAGGCCGACATCCAGGCAGGCGTGGCCGAGGCCCACGCGCAAGGCGCGGAAGTCTTGTTCGCCATCAATACCTTCGCGCAGATGGGCGCGGTGGCGAGCTGGCATCGCGCCGTCGATGCCGCGGCGGAACTGGGCGCTGACGCTGTCATCATGGCCGACCCCGGTCTCATGGCCTATGCCCGCGAGCGCCATCCGCAATTGCGTCTTCATCTGTCGGTGCAAGGCTCGGCCACGCACGCCGACGCCATCGCGCTGATGCGCGCGCGTTTCGGCATACACCGGGTGGTGCTGCCGCGCGTGCTGACGCTGGCGCAGATCGGCAAGCTTGCGCGCCAAACCGATGTGGAGCTCGAAGTGTTTGGCTTCGGCAGCCTGTGCGTGATGGCCGAAGGCCGCTGCCTGCTGTCTTCCTACGCGACCGGCGACTCGCCGAACAACAAGGGGGTCTGCTCGCCCGCGCACGCGGTACGCTGGGAAGAGCGCGAGGGAACCATGCAGGCGCGGCTGTCCGGCATCCTGATCGACAGCTACGCACCGGGCGAGCCCGCCGGCTACCCGACGTTGTGCAAAGGGCGGTTCGAGGTGGAAGGCGAACGGGGCTACGTGCTCGAGGAGCCGACCAGCCTCAACGCGCTGTCGCTGCTGCCGGCGCTGATCGGCATGGGCATCGCTGCCATCAAGATCGAAGGCCGCCAGCGCAGCCCGCGTTATGTGGGCGATGTGGTCGGCGTGCTGCGTGCGGCGATCGACGCGGCCTGCATCGATCCGGCGCGCTTCACAGCACGCCAGGAATGGCAGGGCGTGCTTGGCCGGCACGCCGAGGGTGACCAGGTTACCCAGGGCGCGTACGACCGGCCGTGGCGCTAAGAGAGGTCCGCCGTGCCTTTGCCTGCCGCATTCCTCATGCCTCACGGCATCCAACTTTCCTCTGGAACCAAACTGCCAATGAACGATTCGATGATCGACCCCGCCGCAGCCACGGCGGCCCGCTTCGGCATCTCGCTCGGCCCGCTGCTGTACTACTGGCCGCGTGCCACGGTCATGCAGTTCTATGCCGAGGTCGCCGACTCCGCGGTCGACCGCGTCTACCTGGGCGAAACCGTTTGCACCCGCCGCCATGAACTGCGCCATGCGCATTGGCTGKAGATCGCGCAGATGCTGCGGGACGCCGGCAAGGAAGTCGTGCTTTCGACCCCGGTGCTGGTCGAGTCCGACAGCGATATCGCCTGCATGCAGCGCGTTTGCGAGCAGACCGAATATCTGGTCGAGGCCAACGACCTCGGCGCGGTCAACCGGATGGATGGACGCCCCTTTATCTGCGGGCCGCATCTTAACGTGTATCACGCGGATACGCTTGCCTGGCTGAGCGGGCTGGGTGCCATCGCATGCGTGCCACCGCTGGAAATGGACCGCACCGCGCTGGCGGCGCTTGCGGCGGCTCGCCCGGCGGCCACGGGGCTGGAGGTACTGGTCTGGGGCCGCATGCCGCTGGCGTTTTCGGCGCGTTGTTTCACAGCGCGCCATCACAGGCTGCGCAAGGACAACTGCGAGTTCCGCTGTCTGGATTACCCGGATGGCCTGGTGGCCTCGACCGGAGAGGGCCAGCCATTCTTCACGCTCAACGGGGTGCAGATCCAGTCCGCGACTTGTCTCGACCTGTGCGCCGAAGTGCCGGCCTTGATGGCCATGGGCATTGGCTCGGTGCGCGTCAGCCCGCATGCCAGCGCCACGCTGGATGTGGTGGCGGCGCTGGCGGGACTGCGGTACGGCGCACGGACCACGGTCCCCGGCGGCCTGCTGCCGGCGGGGGCGCAGCCCAGCAATGGCTACTGGGATGGACGCGCCGGCATCGCCTGGCAGGAGGCGCACGCATGATCGGCCCCAAAGCCATGCTCGCACGGCTGCACCGCGCGGTGCCGGCGCAGGCCCAGGCCTTACCCCTGGTGGCCGCGCTGGAGCTCGCGCGGCGGCGTGGGTGGCTGCAGCCACCGGCGGCGCTCGACGGCCACTGCTTCCTGCTCACGGTGGAGGATCTTGGCCTGCGGGTGCGCTTTCGCTGCACGGACGGCCGTTTTGCCGCCGGGCCCTTTGATGGCAGCCCGCCGGAGCTGACGTTGCGCGCCAACGCTGTCGATTACCTGCGTCTGCTGGGCGGGGAGGCCGATAMCGATACGCTGTTTTTCCAGCGGCGCCTGGCGATCGGTGGGGATACTGCGCTGGGGCTGGAGGTGAAGTACTGGCTGGACACCGTGAACCGGCCGGAATGGCTCACCGGCCTGACCAGGCATCTGGCGGCGGATGCCGTCACGCCGCAGGCTAGCTGACGACGCGGCAAGGGCGGCTGGGGGAGAGGGAGCCAAAGCCGTCGTCATGACAAACGGCTTCGGCGCATCCTGCGGCTTCGGCCGACGCTGTTGGTTTGCTCCCCTCTCCCACTTGTGGGAGAGGGAGAGACAGCCGTCGTCATTCCAAGCTGTTTTGGCGCATCTTGTCGCCCTCGGCCAATGCCGCCGGTTTGTCAGCAAACCGGGGCGACGCATCCTTGAGCGCCGACAGCGCCGACAGCGCCGACATTACGGCCTGCCAGGCCGCGCCTGCCTCCGCTTCGCTGCATTCGCCGTGCTGCCGCTTGGTGGCGCCCAGGCGATTGAGCACCAGATGCTGGTCGGGTTCCACCCCGGCGCTGGCCAGGCAGGCGTTCACGCAGGCCAGCGGGCAGCCGTCCAGGGCCAGGATCGGGCGGCCCGAACGGGCCACCCTGGTGAGCGCGGCAACGCCGCCGCCAACCCCGCTGATGCAGGACATCTCGGCCATCCCGCTGCGGTCCAGCCGCACGGCGAAGGTGTTGGCGAGCTGCGCCACGCTGGAGCAGCCGGAGCAAGCATAGACGAGGGGCAAGGATGTGGTGTCAGCCTTGGGCATTGAGATATCTCCGGACTTGATGTGCGGTCTTTGGGAACGTCGGAAAGCCCTCAGGAAGCGATCGCCGACGGCTCGCATCGGGTGATGCCCGCGGACAAAGCGGCGAGGMGTTCGCCACGCGGCGCGGCAGCGCCGTCCAGCTCGCACAGCCTGAGAATAAAGCGCGCCACCTGGGCAGCCTGGTCGAGCGGCAGGCACGGCATGCCGATATCGAGCGGCACGTCGCTGGCCACCGCGACGATGGACGCGTCGCGCGGGTAGTAGGGCGCGCGCCCGTGCGCCGGCCGATACACTTCGATGCGCGCGATGGCTTCGCTGCGGAGGCCTTCCACCAGGGTCAGGTCCGCCGGCGCCAGGCGTGCCACCTGCTCGCGCAAGGTGGGCTCCGGCGCGCCGTTCAGGTCGTGCAGGATGGCGAAACGGAATGGCGAGGCCACTAGTACCTCGCCGGCACCGGCCTGGCGAAACCGCGCGCTGTCCTTGCCCGGAGGCTCGAGTTCGAGGGGATGGTGGCTATGCTTGATGACGTTGACGGTCAGCCCTTGCTGGCGGAACCAGGCGAGCATGGCCGTGATCAGCGTGGTCTTGCCGCTGCCCGAGGTGCCGGCGATGCCAATGATGGCGGGTTGCATGACTGTTCTCCCATGGATTGCGTCCGGGCAGGCTGACTGGCGAAGCACGGCGCGCGTTCCAGAGGGGCACGATGCGTGCGCCTCTGGCTTGCCAGTGCCAGGGCCTGTTGCCGGAGGTGGCGGTGAAGGTTGCTTATTGCACCAGCGGCGTTCCGGCGCCGCCCAGGTCGATCCCTTCGATGCTGGCTCCGCCGATCAGCAGGCTTGCATACTGCTTCCAGGCGCGGTCGCGCGCCGCCGCCGCGAGGGCGCGGGCGATGGATTGCCGCAMGGCATCGAACGGCAGTTGCACGCCTTCGCAGCGCTCGATGACCCGCACCACGTGCAGGCCATAGCGCGTTTCGACCAGCCGGGCCAGCACGCCGGGGTTGCGTGCCGCAAAGATGGCGCGCTCGAACTCGGGCGCGGTCTCGCCGCGGAACACGCGGCCAAGGCGCCCGCCGCCGGCGCCGGTGGGGCAGTTGGAGCGCGCTCTGGCCAGCCCGTCGAATGCCGAAGGATCGGCCAGCACCTGCGCGAGGGTGGCCTCGGCCGTTTCGCGCAGCGCATCGAGCGGGACGCGTGGCGTCACCTGGAACAGGATGTGCCCGGCCTCGACCCATTCGCCCTCGCGGAAGCGCTCCACGTGGCTATCGTAATGCCGGCGGCAACTGGCCTCGTCCGGTTCGGGCAGCCCGACTTCCCGCTCCAGCAGAGCTTGCGTCAGTGCTTCGTCGTCGCTGCCGGGCAGTCCGAGCTGCCGCGCTTGTGCACGCACCAGATGGCGCAGGATCAGGGTAACCACGGCATGCCGGGTGGGCTCATGCGAGTCGGTATGATGGTCCAGTTCGCGTTCGATCTCGGCATCTTCCAGTTCGACGCCGTTGACTAAGATGGGCATGGTTTTCTCCTTGCAGGATGGCGGGTTCGCGGGGCGGGCTTCAACGGCTGCGCACCAGTTGCCAGGCGCGGCCCAGGTAGCCGACGGTTCCAAAACCGCTCCACACGTGCACCAGCCGGGTGAAGGGGAAGATGACGAACAGCGAGATCCCCATGAACAGATGGATCTTGAACAGCAGCGGTGCGTCGGCGATATAGCTGGCGGCGTCCCCGCGCAGGGTGACGATGTGCTGCGCCCAGGTCATGAGCTGCACCATCATGTGGCCGTCCATATGGCGGGACGATTCAAAGATGGTGGAAAGGCCCAGCAGCAAGGTCACCAGGATCCACAGCAGCAGCACCTTGTCACCGGTGCGCGTGACCGCGGACACGCGGGCATTGGTAAAGCGGCGGTGGAGCAGGATCAGCAGGCCGGACAGGCACATGGTGCCCATCAGGCCGCCGGCCGCCATGGCCACGCCTTGCTTGAAGCCATGCGAGACACCTAGTGCGTCCCAGACCGCCACCGGCGTCAGCAGGCCCGTCAGATGGCCGAAGAACAGCCCGATGATGCCGACGTGAAAGAGGATGCTGCCCACGCGCAGGTTGCCGCGATGCAGCAGCTGCGAGCTGTCGCTCTTCCAGCCGTACTGTTCGCGCTCGAAGCGCGCCAGGCTGCCGAACAGGAAGACGACCAGGGCGATGTACGGATAGATGCCGTAGAGGAATTGGTTGAGCAGGTTCATGGTCGATGCCTCAGCAAGCGGTGGGCATGGGCGGGCGGGTTGGCGTGCGGGGTGGCGTGCGGGGTGGCGTGCGGGGTGGCGTGGATCCACGGGCGTAGAAGTGCACGGGCTGGTCGCCCAGCGGGCGCGGCGCGAGCAGCGGCTCMACGCCGTCCGCGCCGGGGCCGAAGGTCTCCAGCGCTTCGTCCATGTCGCGCACCGGTGGCTCGGTCTGGGGTTGCGGCTGCACGTCCGTGAGCGTGCGCAGTACGGCGAACGCCGCGGCATACGGGCTCTCGTTGCGCGCCAGCCGGTCGCCGACCGCGGCGAGCACGTGGATGGCGTCGCCCAGCAGTTGTTCGGCATGCGCGTCCTTGCCGTCTGCAGCCAGCGCGCCCAGGAACTCCAGGAACAGCGGCACGTAGTCGGGCAGCTCCGCCTCGGCGGGCTCGAAGCCCCCGCGACGGTATTCGTCGATCAGGTCGACCATTGCCTGGCCGCGATCCCGGCTCTCGCCGTGCACGTGTTCGAACAGGTGCAGCGAGTGGGCGGGGTTGCGGTCGAAGGTGGCGACGTAGTTCTCCTGGAGCTCGATCAGCGTGTTCGTCTTCAACAGATCGCCCAGCGGCGCCAGCGTGGCTTGGGCCTGCGGCCACTCGGCCAGCGCGGCGTCGATTTCAGGCAAGGCGTCGAGCAGATCCTGCTCGGGATAGCACAGCAGGGCGCTAAGGATGGGGTAAAGCGGCATGGGAAGGCTCCTGTTCTGTATGGATGGCGAAAATGCGGGTGCCGGCCGCCCCCCGTTTGCCAACGGGGGCGGGGCAGGAAGTCAGGCGCAGGTCATGACGCCGCCACGGCTTTCTTGCGCGATTTCGGCATGTCCGCGAACATCACGCTGCCTTGCGGCTTCTTGCCGAACAKGGAGCCGTCCGACGTCCCGCCCGAGCATCCGTTGCCGAACGTGAAGCCGCAGCTAGCCTTGTCGTTGAAGCTGTCCTCCACCATTTCCTTGTGCGAGGACGGGATCACGAAACGATCCTCATAGTTGGCGATCGCCATGATCTGGTACATGTCTTCCACCTGTGCCGGCGTCAGGCCGACCTGCTCCAGCACAGCCAGGTCCTGCACGCGGTCCACCACTTCCGAGCGCTTGTAGGCGCGCATGGCCAGCATCCGTTCAAGCGCCTTGAGCACCGGCGCGACTTCCCCCGCGGTCAGCAGGTTGGCCAGGTACTTGACCGGGATGCGCAGGCTCTTCACGTCCGGAATCACGCCGTTCATGCCCATGTGGCCAGCCTCGGCGGCCGACTGGATCGGCGACAGCGGCGGGATGTACCACACCATCGGCAGCGTGCGGTACTCGGGGTGGAGCGGGAAGGCCACCTTCCATTCGCAGGCCATCTTGTAGACCGGCGACTTGCGCGCGGCGTCCAGCCAGCTTTGCGCAATGCCCTGGCGCAGCGCTTCGGCCTGGACGGCCGGATCATGCGGATCCAGGAAGATGTCCAGCTGCGACTGGTAGAGATCCTGTGTGTTCTCCACCGAGGCGGCTTCCTGGATGCGGTCGGCGTCGTACAGCATCACGCCCAGGTAGCGGATCCGGCCGACGCAGGTTTCCGCGCAGACGGTGGGCTGGCCCGCTTCGATGCGCGGATAGCAGAACAGGCATTTCTCGGCCTTGCCGCTTTGCCAGTTGTAGTAGATCTTCTTGTACGGGCAGCCGGAGATGCACATGCGCCAGCCGCGGCACTTGTCCTGGTCGACCAGCACGATGCCGTCGTCCTCGCGCTTGTAGATCGAGCCGGACGGGCAGGAGGCCACGCAGGTCGGGTTAAGGCAATGCTCGCACAGGCGCGGCAGGTACATCATGAAGGTGTTCTCGAAGGTCGAGTACATCTCCTTTTGCACGTCTTCGAACAGCTTGTCCTTGCTGCGCGCGCTGAACTCGCCGCCCAGGTCGTCTTCCCAGTTCGGGCCCCATTCGATCTTGTCCATCTTCTTGCCGGTCAGCACCGACACCGGACGGGCGGTGGGCGGCGTCTGCACCAGCGGGGCCTTCTGCAGGTGCTCGTAGTCGTAGGTGAACGGCTCGTAGTATTCGTCGATCTGCGGCAGGTTGGGGTTGGTGAACAGCTTCGCCAGGATGCCCAGCTTGCTGCCCTGGCGCGGCTCGAGCTTGCCGGCGGCATTGCGCGTCCAGCCGCCATGCCACTTGTCCTGGTTCTCCCATTCCTTGGGATAGCCGATGCCGGGCTTGGTCTCGACATTGTTGAACCAGGCGTATTCCACGCCGTCGCGGCTGGTCCAGACGTTCTTGCACGTAATCGAGCAGGTATGGCAGCCAATGCATTTGTCCAGGTTCAGGACCATGGCTACCTGGGCGCGGATTTTCATTGCTCAGCTCCTTCCTTGGCTTGTTTTTCCACCAGCGGGCCTTCCAGCCAGTCGACCTTGTTCATCTTGCGCAGGATCACGACACCAGCGGGCCTTCCAGCCAGTCGACCTTGTTCATCTTGCGCAGGATCACGA
>NZ_JBFTSF010000189.1:0-12525 GCF_056399905.1 Cupriavidus sp. 01L46 | reverse complement strand
CTTAAGGCGATGCGAGTTTGGGTCCCTGCCGCTCTTTTCGCCGAAGCCCGAGGGGGTAGTCGCCCCATCCGGCGCGCCTTTTTTGCCTACTTTTTTGGCAAGACAAAAAAGTAGGTCGCCGCCCCGCAGGGGTGGTGAAACTGCAGTTGAAGTTGATTTTGCAGTTGCGTTCAAGCACCACCCCCACCCGCATCCTCCCCAAGCATCTGCGCGACCGACCCCGCCATCCCGACAGCCCGCTCACCCAGCAAATGCTGCAACGTAGTGAGCAGCTCGTCCTCGTTATACGGCTTACCCAAGTAAACATTCACGCCGATCTCGGCCGCATAACGCCGATGCTTCTCCGCCGTGCGCGAAGTGATCATCACCAACGGCATATGCGCAGTCCGGCTATCCGCCCGCACATTGCGCGTCAGGTCAAAGCCATCCATATGCGGCATCTCGATGTCGACCAGCATCGCGTCCGGCATCACCTCCTGCAACTGCCGCAACGCGTCCACGCCATCGCGCGCCAGCACCACCTGGTAGCCAGCCCGCGTCAGCAAGCGATGCGTGACCTTTCGCACGGTCAGTGAGTCGTCGACCACCATGACGGTCGGCTGCGTGGCCAGCCCTTGCACCGGGGCCGCGCCGCCTGGCGAGAACTCGGCCACCGCGCCCAGCGTCGGCTGCTGCGCCAGCTGGGGCAGATGCGGCAGAGCGGTAAGCTGCGGACGGACCAGCTCGCCGCGCTCGCGCACGAAGCGCTGCGCCAGCACCACCGGGTTGTAGATCAGCACGATCTCGCCGTCGCCAAGCGTGGTCGCACCGGCAATGCCCTCGAGGCGTGCCAGGTGCGGGCCGATGTGCTTGACCACCACTTCGCGGTTGCCGATGACTTCGTCCACGTGCACGGCGATGCGCTCGACACCGCTGCGCACCACCACCACTGGCGAATACTTCTTGCCTGCGGCTACCGCCGGCGTTTCTTCCAGCAGCGTGCCGAGGTAGTGGAACGGCACGGCGCCGCCGGGGGCGTCGAGGCTGCCCTGGTTGTACGCTTCGAGCAGGCCTTGCGAGCGCAGCTGCTGAACCTGGTCGATCATGCCGCTGGGGATGGCGAAGGGCCGCCCGCCCAGCGTGACCAGCAGCACTTGCGTAATGGCTGTCGTCAGCGGCAGGTGCACGGTAAAGCGGGTGCCCTGCCCGGATTGCGTGACCAGCGCGATGCGCCCGCCCAGCGCCACCGTTTCGGCGCGCACCACATCCATGCCGACGCCGCGCCCCGCCAGCTCCGACACCGTATCCGCGGTGCTGAAGCCTGGGGCGAAGATCATCTCGGTGAGGCGGGCATCGCCCGCGTCATCGTCCGGCGCCAGCAGCTCGCGCTCGATGGCGCGCGCGCGGATGCGTACAAGGTCCAGGCCGCCGCCATCGTCCACGAAGTGCAGCACCACTTCATTGCCTTCTTGCTGCACTTCCAGTGTGAGCGCGCCGGTGGCGGGCTTGCCCGCGGCACGGCGCACGTCGGCGGACTCGATGCCGTGCACAACGGCGTTGCGGATCAAGTGCTCGATCGGTCCGGCCATGCGGTCCAGCACGGAGCGGTCGACCTCCACGGTGCCACCCTTGATCAGCAGGCGCACTTCCTTGCCGGTCTCGCTGGCGGCCTGGCGCGCCACGCGATACAAACGCTCGGCCAGCGCGTCGAACTGCACCATGCGCGCCTGCATCAGGCTGCGCTGCAGGCCACGCGTGAGGCGCGCTTGCGCGTCGAGGTCGCCGGCGGCGCGGTCAAAGCCGCGCTGCAGGTTTTGCTCGACGGTGGCCACGTCGTTGACCGACTCGGCCATCATCCGCGTCAGCTCCTGGAAACGCGTGAAGCGATCGAACTCGAGCGGATCGAACTCGACCGTGTGCTGGGCATCGGCGGTGCGCGAGGCCATCTGCGACTCGGCCTGGATCTCGATCTCGCGCAACTGGCCGCGCAAGCGCGCCACGTTGTCGTTGAGCTCACCCAGGTAGCTGCGCATCGCGTCGAGCTCGCTCTCCAGCCGCGCGCGCGTCGCGCCGACTTCGCCGGCATCGGTGATCAGCGTATCGAGGGTGCGGGCCTGCACCCGCACCAGCGCGCGCTGGCGTTCGACGGCATCGGTGGCGGGGGCCAGCGCAGCGCCCATTGCGGGCACCGGCAGGGGTGCCCCAACCGGCCGCATGGGCGCACTGGGCAGCCACGGCTGCACCGTGGCGCTCGGCGAGGCGGCGTGGCTGGCAACGCCAGCTTGCGGCGCGTCTTGCACAAACTCGGGTGCGGGTGCGGGCGCGGCCGGAACCGGCGCCGCGTCCGGCGCGCTGTTCTGCCCGCTCATGGTGTTGATCAGCTCGGGATCGTCCACCGGCAGCAGGCGGCCGGCCTGCAGCGCCTCGCTATGCGCGAGGATGCGGTCGTACCAGGCGTACAGGCGCACGAACAAGAGCGGCCCCACGCGATCGGCGCGCACGGCGGCATCGAGCAGGGTTTCCATTTCGTGGGCGGCCTGGCCCAGCGCCATGGCGCCAGCCATCCGGGCGCTGCCCTTGAGCGTGTGCAGCGCGCGCAGGATCAGGCCGGCGTGGCTGGCATGCTCGCCATCGCCGCAGGCGGTCTCCCAGCCACGCAGCAGCTTGCCCAGCTCCGGCAGGCTGCCGTGCGCTTCTTCCAGGAAAATCTCGACGAGCGCCGGATCGGGGGCTTCCTCGGCAACCTCGGCGACCGCCGTGGCTTGCTCGTCCGGCGTATCCGCGGCACCCGGGGCAGCTGGTGCTTCCACCGCATGCAGTGGCGTGACGGTGGCGTCGTGCAGCATGCCGGCATTGGCCGCGCCGGGCAGCTTGCCGAACAGCAGCGCAACCGGCGCGTCCTCGGCCTCGGCCAGCAGTTCCACCGCCGGCAGCGCCAGGCGCGGGCGCACCATGGCGCGCTCGCCAAGCTCCAGCAGGCTGCGGCAGAGTGCGTCATCGGCGGCAGGCCAGATGCCCGCGGCAAACTGGTGCAGCATGCCGCGCACGCGCTCCACCGCCTGCTCCAGCAAGCGGAAGTCGCCCGGGTGCATCGCCACCGGGTGCGCGCCGAGCTGCAGCATCAGGCGTTCAAGCGCCTCGGCAATGGCGCGTACCGGCTCCAGGCCGACCGTGGAAGCGCTGCCTTGCAATGTATGCGCGACACGCAGCGCCAGCTCGCTCGGGCAGGGACGGCCCTCGTGGCGCCACTCGGAGAGATCGGTGGCGAACTGGCGGATGAGGTCGTCGGCTTCCTGCAGGTAGACGTTGTAAAGCGGCAGGCTGATGCGCACCGGACCGATCAGCTTGAAGTGATCGTTATCCTCGGCTGGCGTGCTGGCAAAGCGGAAAGGAATGACCTTGGCATCCCCGGCTGCGGTGTTGTCTGCTTCGGCCTCGGCCGGGTGCCCTGCATCCTGCGCCGGGGGCTGGATCCCTGGCATGGGTTCCAGGTCCATCCCCGATTGTGCTTCTGGCACCKGCTCGTCGCCGGGCTGCGCCACCACCAGCTCAATCCCGGCTGCCTGCAACGGCACGGTCACCGCTTCGGCGATGTGCTCCGGCTCGGGCTGCTCACCCGCGCGCACAGACTGCGCCGCGGCCAGCAGGCCCGTGGCATCGTGCGCGGCATGGGCATCGCCGCGCAATGCGTTCACCCAACCAGACAGCTCATCGTGGGCACGCAGCAGCAAGTCCAGCAGGGCCGGCGCCGGGGCGCGGGCCTCGGCAATCCAAAGGTTCATCACCTGCTCGATTGCCCAGGCTGCTTCGCCATAGCGATGCAGGCCGACCATCCGGCTGGATCCCTTGAGCGTATGAAAGGCGCGGCGCAGGCGGCTGATGGTATCGGCATCCGCCAGCGCGGGAAGGCCGCCGCCGAGATCATTGGCGACCTCGCCCAGCACCTCGACCGCTTCGGTCAGGAAGATATCCAGCAGCTCGGCATCGATGGCGGCGGTATCGGCCGCGGCGGGCATGGCTGCCGCGGGCGCGGGCGTGCCGGGCGCGCTGGCCGGCAGCGCCTCGGCCAGGGCCACCACCAGGCGCTCGGCCGCGCCGTGGGAGCCGGCGAGCCAGGCATTGAACTGCGTGGTGGCTTCGCCGGCCTGGCGGCGCAGGCCAGCTGCGTCGTCGATGGCGGCCTGCTCGTTCATCGCCTGCAGTGCCGCGCGCAGCGCCTTCACTTCGGGCGCGTCGGCGGCGGCCGGATGGCGCATCGCATCGTTGGCCGCCGCGCGCGCTTTGGCTAGCAGCGTCGCGTGGRAAGCCGCGCCGCCCGGCTCGTCTTGCGCGGTAACGTCGACGGCATCGGCATGCGTGTCCCCCGATGCGGCACGGCCAAATGCCAGCGCATCGATAAAGGCATGCACAACACCCAGCTCGCCGGCAATCGCGGCAAGGCGGCTAGCGCGCTCGCTCACCGCGCCGGCAGGCTCGCCTGCATCCTGCGTGGCGCGGGCGCCRGCAAGCCATTCCAGCGCTGGCATCACGCGCTCCAGCGCCGCCGCTACCGCAAGCGCGTCGGCCTGCAGTGCTTCCGGCAGCGCGCCGGCCTCGCGCAAGCCATCCAGCGTGCCGGCGAGTGCCGCGAACGCGCGTTCGGCGTCGCGCAGGTGCGCGCCGGCTTCGGCGCGGGCGGCATCGCGATCGTAGGCATCGAGCCAGGATTCGCCGCTGTCGAGGTGGCCGCGCAGTTGCGCGACTGCCGCCTCGCGCACGCGTTGCGTGCGCGCCTGGTCCACCATCTGCGCGAGCCAGCGCGGCGCTTGCGCACCGGGCTCGCCACGTTCATGCGCGCCAAGGTACAAGGTCAGTTCATCGCAACGCCGCGCGAACTCGGCCGCCGCCGCGTGCCCGGTGCTGCCATGCACGCGCCATGGCAGCGCCAGTGCCCGCCCCAGGAACAAGGCAATGGCGCTGGCGCCAAAGGGATCATCGGCTCCGAGGCGGACCCGTAGCGCGGCATCCAGGCAGCGCAGCAGCGCCGGCTGGGCCAGCGGCTGCACGGCTTCGGCCAGCACGGCGAGCGCGTTATGCCATTCACCGTGATCCGGGCCAGCGGCGGCGGCCCGCTCGAGCGCGGTCGCCGCCTGTTGCAGGTTGCGGGTGTCGATCGKGTCGAGCCAGCCGTAATAGCGCACGCGGAAGTCGGCATGCACTGCGGCATGCGCCGCGTCGATGCGGAAGGCTTGCAGGCATTCGCGAATGGCGGAGCGCAGCACCAGCACGGGCGCGCTTTGCGGTTCGTCCGCGGGCGGCGTGCCGCTGGTGGTGACCAGCAGGTACACGGCGTCGTTGAGCAAGGCTTGCGGCACCCGCACCTGGCCTTGCAGGTACTGGCGCAGCAGCAGGTGGGCACGCCCGGCCAGCCGCTTGGCCAGCAGGTCCGAGGGCAGCAGGCCGTGGGCCAGCGCGCCGAACACCAACGCCAGCACATGCCACACGCCGCGGTCCGGATGGTCGGTGGCGCGGCGCAGTTCCTGCTCGCTCGCACGTACGTCTTCCAGCGCGGACTCCAGCGGCAGATAGGCCTCGTGCAACAGGCTCGGCTCGGCGCACGGCACCGGCAGGCGCAGCGCCTTGAGCAACGCCGCCTCGAAGCGCTGGCGCGCGCGCGTGACCGTGGAGGCCATGCGCATCGGCAGCAGGATGCCGGGCAGCATCTGCAGCTCGTCCACCCACAGGTCGGCGGGGTGCACGCGGTCTTCGCCAAGGCGGCCCAGCACGTCGGCATAGGAACAGAACAGCCGCACCGGGTCTTCGTCGTCGCCAACCATCAGGTCGTCGACGTACTCGGCCAGCGCTTGCACGCCCAGGCGGAACACGGCCAGCGTGCGGGCGTCGGCGGGCACGGCGCCGCCATCGATGCCTTCGAGCAAGCGGCGCATCGCCTGGCAATACGGATCGACCCCGCGCAGGCCAACGATGTGCACTGCGCCGGCGGCCTGGTGCAGGTGCTGGCCGGCCAGGCGCAGCGAAGTGGTGTCGCGCGCGCCCAGCGCCTCGGGCGCCTGCTGCACTTCATCGACGTAATGGCCCAGCTCGGCCGCGGCGTCATCCAGCGCGGCGCGCAGGCTCGGTGCCAGCCAGGCCAGCACGGAAAGATCACGGGCGACCGGCGCCGCAGGCTTCCTGGCCGGGGCGGCCAGCTCGGCGGACAGGTCCGGCGAAGGGATCGGCGCCAGCGGATCCGGCACGGCCGGATCGGTGCCGGCGGCCTCGCGCGAGACAGGGAAATTCAATGACATGACTGCTTCCAATGCGTCCAATGCGGTGGCGCCGGTCCGTGGCCCGCATCCGCGCGGGCTCGCGTTGAACACCAATGCTGACTCGTCAGGCGATCT
Organism: Cupriavidus sp. 01L46; assembly: GCF_056399905.1. Taxonomy (NCBI): domain Bacteria; kingdom Pseudomonadati; phylum Pseudomonadota; class Betaproteobacteria; order Burkholderiales; family Burkholderiaceae; genus Cupriavidus; species Cupriavidus sp. 01L46. The sequence goes on along the minus strand of NZ_JBFTSF010000189.1, from coordinate 6,163 downwards.
TGAATCGCAGCACCGAATTGCGCAGCTCTTCGGTCAGCAAGGTCAGCTGGCGCACCGAGAGTGCGGTCTGGCGCGTGCCGGACGAGGTCTGCTCGGTCACCTGCAGGATCCCTTCGATATTGCGTGCCACCGCGGTAGCCAGCCCCGCCTCATGCGAAGTGGTCTGGGAGATCTGCTCGATCAGCTCGGCGAGCTGGCGCGACACGCGGCCGATCTCCACCAGCGCGGCGCCGGCGTTGTCCGACAGCTTGGCCCCTTCCACCACACCCTGGGTGCTGCGCTCCATGGCGTGCACCGCGTCCTGGGTGTCGGTCTGGATGGTGCGGATCAGCGCGCCGATCTGCTTGGTTGCCTCGCCGGAGCGCTCCGCCAGCCGCTGCACTTCTTCGGCCACCACCGAGAAGCCGCGCCCGGCTTCACCGGCCGATGCGGCCTGGATGGCGGCGTTCAGCGCCAGCACGTTGGTCTGCTCGGTAATGTCGGAAATCAGCTCGACGATTTCACCGATCTCCTGCGAGGATTCGCCCAGGCGCTTGATGCGCTTGGAGGTGTCCTGGATCTGCTCGCGGATGTCATTCATGCCGACGATGGCGTTCTGCACCGCGTGCTGGCCCTGCTCGGCCGCGGCCAGCGAGGCGCGCGCCACGTTGGCGGATTCCGCCGCGCCGCGCGAGACCTGCGTGATGCGGTCCGCCATTTCCACCACCGATTCGCCGGTCTGGCGGATCTGGCGCGATTGCTCTTCCGAGGCGGCGACCAGCTCGGTCGAGGTGTCCTGCACCTGCCCCGATGCCTGCGTCACCTCGCCGGCGGTCTGCTGCACCCGGCCGACCAGTTCGCGCAGTTCTTCCACCGTGTAGTTCACCGAGTCGGCGATGGCACCGGTGATGTCCTCGGTCACGGTGGCTTGTTTGGTCAGGTCGCCGTCGGCGATGTCCTGCAACTCGTTCATCAACTGCAAAATCGCCTTCTGGGTCGCGTCGTTGTTGCGCTTTTCATCCAGGCGGCGGGCTTCAGCCTCGCGCTCGCGGGCCTCGGCTTCGAGGGTACGGGCACGCGAGTCGCGCAGGTACAGCGCGGCCAGGCCGGCCAGGAACAGCAGCGTGAGCAAGGCCGAAACGATGGTGGCGCCCAGCGTCAGCGGACGCACGCGCGCACCTTGCGCATAAGCAGCCTGCAGCGCGGACAGCTCACCGCGCAGCGCCTCGTTGTCGTTGAAGATCTGCTGCTGCGCGCGCTTGGCGGCGATCAGGCCGGGCAGGTTCTGCAGGATGGTCTGGGTGGTCTTTTGCACCGCGTCGAAACGTTGCGACAGCTGCTGCAGGTAGCCGCGGGTTTCGGCATCTCCCGCCGCCGACAGCCGCAGCGCTTCGCTGCCGTTCATCAGGCCATCCAGGGTTTCGCGGAAGGTATTGGTGTCCTTGCCGAGCAGGAACGCGGTTTCCGGGTTGACGCCTTCGCCCGCCAGGAACTCGTTGAGGTTCTTACCCAGGCGCTGCGTCAGCATCACCAGCTGCGCGGAGGCAGCCACCTCGCGCGCGTTGGCCCCGCTTTGCAGCTTGATTGCCGCCACCTGCTCCGCGCTTTCCAGCAGTTCGGGGTTGGAGGCGTTGAAGATCTGCAGCGTCTGGCCGATGGTGGTCAGGGTGGGCTGCTGTGCCAGCACGTCGCCCGCGCTCTTCTCGGTGCGCTGCCAGGACTCCATGGCTTTTTCCAGCAACGGCGCGGCGGCCGCGCCGGTCGCGCGCACGTGCTTGGCATCGCTGCCGTTTTGCAGCGCCTGCAAGTCGCCCGCGAGCTCGCTCTTGGACTGGCGCAGCTGCGTGAACGCCTGCGCGTTGCCCAGCAGAGCCACCGGCACGGCCTTGGCCAGGCGCTGCGAGTGCATCAGCATGTCGCCGGCGATCTCGATCTGCGCCGCGCCGTTGTCGGCTTCGCGGTTATCGAAATACACCGATGCCAGCAGCGCCGCCAGCGACAGCACCACGCCGACAGTCAGCGCGCGCTGCTGGCTGGCAAACGGGATGCGGGACAGCCGGCCCGAGAGCGTCTCGGCCGGGGTGCTTCGCGTGCTGGGCGCGGCTGCGGCGTCTGCCGCCAGTTCGGCGGCACCGGCCGCCGGTGCCTGGCGACCCAGGCTGAACATCTTGAAACCCATAGCACCCTCTGTCCGTTATTTTTTGAATTTGATTTGTCGCCGCGCCGTTGCGTCGTTGCGCCGTCGCTTGCTTGCCAGCGGCGCCGCGCGGCGTTCAGGCAGCCTGCCGGCCCACCTGCAGGAAGGCCGGCGACGCCAGCAGCCTGCGCACATCGAGCACTTGCCAGTCGCGCCCGTCGCGATCGGCAAAACGCGCGCCCTCCCAGTCCGGCGCCGCCTCCTGCCCCGCCGGCGGCGCGTTCGCCGCCTCCACCGGCAACGACAGGTCGCCGGCATGGCGCAGCCCGATCACGCGCGTGGCCAGGATGCCGCAGGCACGCTCCACCTGGCGCGACAGCACCACGATCTTGCTGCCCGGCTGCAGCGCGGTGGCTCCCTCGCCGCAGAACAGGCCGAAATCGATCACGCCCAGCAGGCTGCCGCGCGCGTTCACCAGCCCGGTGTACCAGGACTGCGTGAGCGGCACGCGGCTGGGCTGGCGCATCTCCAGCACCTCGCCCGTCTCCGGCAACGGCAGCAGCCAGTGCCGCTGTCCCACCTGCAGGCCCAGGAAGCTGTCCACCGCCGGCAGGTTGCGCGCCTCGCGCAGCCGGCGGGCCAGCATGGCCTGGTAGTCCTGCAGCCGGGTCTGGCGGGCACGAAGATCCTGGCGCGGCGCGGTCATGGTTGGTTCCGGTGAGAAGGCAAGGATGGGCTCGGATGCAAGCGGGCAGGAAACCGGCGCGCGGCTCAGTGCGCCAGCGCAGCGATCTTGGTCAGCAGTTCTTCGCCATCGACCGGCTTGACGACGTAGTCGGCCGCGCCCTGGCGCATGCCCCAGATGCGGTCGGTGTCCAGGCCCTTGCTGGTGCACATGATCACGGGGATGTCCTTGAAGCGGTCGTCGCGCTTGATCGCGCGGGTCGCCTGGTAGCCGTTCTGGCCAGGCATCACCACGTCCATCAGGATCAGGTCGAAGGGTTCCTTCTCGAGCCGGGCGAAGGCCTGTTCGCTATTGCCGGCCACCGAGACCTTGAAGCCCTTCTTGCCGAGCAGGTCGGACATGAACAGGGCTTCGGTGGGGGAGTCGTCGACGATAAGGATTTTGCTGATTGTCATGATGATTGGTATTCCTTGGATTGCGCTCAAGCCGGCAAGGGGCTGGCCACGGCAACGGCACGTGGCACGCAGGCGTCTACCGCCTGCAGCAGCGACTCACGGGTAAAGGGCTTGGCGAGATGGTCTTGCGCGCCGACCAGGCGGCCGCGCGAACGGTCGAACACGCCGTCGCGGGAGGACAGCATGATCACGGGGATGGCATGGAACCGGGGGCTTTTCTTGATGAGGGCGCAGGTCTGGTAACCGTCCAGGCGCGGCATCAGGATGTCGCAGAAGATCAGGTCCGGATGCATGTCGCCGACCTTGGCGAGTGCCTCGAAGCCGTCTTCGGCCAGCAGCACCTGGCAGCCGGCCTGGGACAGGAAAATCTCGGCGGTGCGGCGGATGGTGCTGGAATCGTCGATGACGAGCACCTTGCGGCGCGCAGGCGCACGCGCACCAGCGCCGCTAGCGCCGGCGCCAGCTTCGACCGCGCCGCTKACCTCGGCGTTGACCCGAATACCTTCTTGTAGTTGAGCGACCCGCATCTCGTTCCCGCGACCAGCGTGTTTCCCTGACGGAAACGCCGGCATTCACTTGAGAACTTCCGCGCAAGGCAGCCTGGCCGCCCCGACGGACCCCCGAAACAAAACGATTTGATTCCCGAAAACACGCCGGCGGGAAAGCCCCGGTGCCCGGCAAACGGCGGCGCGTGGTACCCGCGCCTGCCGCGGTCCACCCCCCAAAGGGTGGATTTTCAAATTTGAAACAGAGTGTGACAAGTCGCCGTGGGGCCGTCAATCCGGAATCTCGGGCAGCCCCTGGCGATCTGTCGCATCGACGCGACGCGCCGCGGCGGGCTGAGGCCCCAAGCGGGGTCGTCACGGTCGCGTCATGGTGACGCATGGCCAGATCACGCCATCCAGCCTGTGCCGGCTGGCGGCGCGGCAGTGCTAGCGTTGCTGTTTAGCAACTCCAGCCAGCCTGGAGCATGTCAGAGCGCCACCATCTCGAAATCTTCCTTGCGCGCGCCGCATTCCGGGCAGGTCCAGTTGATGGGCACGTCTTCCCATTTGGTGCCGGGGGCAATGCCGTCTTCGGGCGCGCCGGTAGCTTCGTCGTAAATCCAGCCGCAGATCAGGCACATCCAGGTCTTGTATTCCATAACGGTCCAGTCACTCTCCATTAAAATTCAGGGCCAGATGGTACCGAATCGGCGCCGCCCGCGCCAGCCGGGCTAGCAGGATTCGGGCCAAATACGCCGTGTTCGCGCACGTTACCGCGTAAATGCCTCGCATTTGAGCCTTTTTGCCGGCATCTTCAAGGTAACTTGCTGCCTGTTAGAACGCGTTTCTCCCGCTTTTGATTTCACGCAAAGCCATGTCTCGTAACCAGCAGCTCTTCGACCGCGCACAGCAAACCATTCCGGGCGGCGTCAATTCGCCCGTGCGCGCCTTCCGCTCGGTGGGCGGCACGCCCCGCTTCATCACGCGCGCCGAAGGCGCTTATATGTGGGACGCCGACGGCCAGCGCTACATCGACTATATCGGCTCCTGGGGCCCGATGATCGTCGGCCACGCCCACCCCGAAGTGGTGCGCGCGGTGCAGGAGACCTCGGCCCACAGCTTCTCGTTCGGCGCGCCGACCGAGGCCGAGATCGAGATGGCCGAGGAAATCTGCAAGCTGGTGCCGTCAATCGAGCAGGTGCGCCTGGTTTCCTCCGGCACCGAGGCCACCATGAGCGCGCTGCGCCTGGCGCGCGGCTTCACCAAGCGCGACTTGATCGTGAAGTTCGAGGGCTGCTACCACGGCCACGCCGACAGCCTGCTGGTCAAGGCGGGCTCCGGCCTGCTGACCTTTGCCGACACCACCAAGAACGCGCCCTCCTCGGCCGGCGTGCCCGCCGACGTGACCAAGCACACCATGGTGCTGGAATACAACAACGTCGAGCAGCTTGAGCAAGCCTTTATCAAGCACGCCGATGAGATCGCCGCGGTGATCGTGGAGCCGGTGGCTGGCAACATGAACCTGGTGCGCGCAAGCGACGCCTTCCTGCAATCCATGCGCTCGCTGTGCACCAAGCATGGCGCCGTGCTGATCTTCGACGAGGTGATGACCGGCTTCCGCGTGGCGCTGGGCGGCGCGCAGGCGCACTACGGCATCACGCCGGACCTGACCTGCCTGGGCAAGGTGATCGGCGGCGGCATGCCGGCGGCGGCCTTTGGCGGCCGGCGCGACATCATGGCCTGCCTGGCGCCGCTGGGCGCCGTGTACCAGGCCGGCACGCTGTCGGGCAACMCGCTGGCGGTAGCGGCCGGGCTGACCACCCTCAAGCTGATCCAGGCACCGGGCTTCCATGACCGCCTTGCCGCGCAAACCCGCAAGCTGGCCGACGGCCTGGCCGCGGCGGCGGTTGATGCCGGCGTGCCGTTCGCGGCGGATGCCATCGGCGGCATGTTCGGCCTGTACTTCCGCGAGGGCGTGCCGGGCAGCTTTGCTGAAGTCACGCAGTGCGATACCGCGCGCTTCAACCGCTTCTTCCACGCCATGCTGGATGCCGGCGTCTACCTGGCGCCGTCCGCCTTTGAGGCCGGCTTCGTCTCGGCGCAGCACGACGACGCGATCCTCGCCACCACCATCGAAGCCGCCCGCAAGGCCTTCGCGGCCTGAGGGGTTGGGTTGTGTGGGCGTTGAACTGCAACTGCAACGGCTTAACTTCAACGTCTTAAGGTCAAGGGCAACTGCAGTTTCACCTCCCCTKCGGGGMGGCGACCTACTTTCTTGTCTCGCCAAGAAAGTAGGCAAAGAAGYGACCCGGATGGGGCGAAAGCCTCCTCGTCGGAAGRCAAAAAGAGCGGCCGGGGGCCAAACTCACATCGCCTTAAGGCGATGCTCAAACATGGCCCCCTCGTTTCCKCTCCTTTTGCC
>NZ_JBFTSF010000188.1:0-12614 GCF_056399905.1 Cupriavidus sp. 01L46 | reverse complement strand
GCAGCGGAATCACCGAGGCGCGCCACGTCTGCAGGAACAGGATCACCACCAGCACCACCAGCGCGATGGCTTCGAACAACGTGTGGGTCACGGCCTCGATGCTATGGCGCACGAACTGCGTCGGGTCATAGACGATGCTGTAGTCCACGCCATCGGGGAAGTTCTGCTTGAGCTCCTCCATGGTCTTGCGCACGTCGTCCGAGATCTGGATGGCGTTGGAGCCAGGAGCCTGGAAGATCGGAATGGCCACCGCGGACTTGTTGTCCAGCAGCGAGCGCAGCGCGTACTCCGACGCGCCCAGCTCGATGCGGGACACGTCCTTCAGGTAGGTCACGCCGCCATCGGGCGAGGTCGCCACGATGATATCGCCGAAGGCCTCCACGGTTTCCAAGCGGCCCTGCGCGTTTACCGAGAGCTGCAGGTCAGCGCCCGGCAGCGCGGGCGAGGCGCCGATCACGCCGGCGGCCACCTGCACGTTCTGCTCGCGGATCGCCTTGACCACGTCGGCGGCCACCAGCTTGCGCTCGGCCATCTTCTCGGGGTTCAGCCACACGCGCATGGAATAGTCGCCCGAGCCGAACAGCTGCACCTGGCCCACGCCCTGGATCCGCGCCAGGCGGTCCTTGACGTTGATCACCGCGTAGTTGCGCAGGTAGGTCATGTCGTAGCGGTCGTTCGGCGAGACCAGGTGGACCACCATGGTCAGGTCGGGCGAGCTTTTCACGGTGGTGATGCCCAGGCGGCGCACGTCCTCCGGCAGGCGCGGCTCGGCCTGCGCCACGCGGTTCTGCACGAGCTGCTGGGCCTTGTCCGGATCCGTGCCGAGCTTGAACGTGACGGTCAGCGTCAGCAGGCCATCGCTATTGGCTTGCGACGACATGTAGAGCATGTCTTCGACGCCGTTGATCTGCTCCTCCAGCGGAGACGCCACGGTAGCGGCAATCACCTTGGGGTTGGCGCCCGGATACTGCGCGCGCACCACCACGGACGGCGGCACCACCTCGGGATACTCCGAGATGGGCAGCTTGAACATCGAGATGGCGCCGATCAGGAAGATCAGCACCGATAGCACGCCGGCAAAGATAGGCCGGTCGATAAAGAATTTCGAGAGATTCATCTCAGTCTCGGCAGTCTTGGCGAAAGGGCTCCCCCTGGCGGCCTGAATGGCAGGCGCCATGTGGAGCGGGGAAGCTAAAAAATGGCTTGGCCTCGGGGGAGAGGTACTGTCAAAGCCGGCGCACGGTGGATGCGCCCGCCCTCTCCCCCTGCCCCTGCCCCTCTTCCGCCATGCGGGAGAGGGGAGCAAACCCTTGGCGGATTCAGCTCAGGCGGTTCATGCCGGATCGGCTCAGGTCACCGGCTTTCCGTCGGCCGCCTTATCCGTGGTTTTCTCCGTGGCCGCTTGCTTGCGGTCAGCCGATTCGCCGCGTTGATCCAGTTCGCGTTTGAATGCCATATCGACCGGCTTGGGCGCGACCGTGATGCCGGGGCGCACGCGCTGCAGGCCATTGACCACGATCTTCTCGTCGGCCTTCAAACCCTGGCGGATCACACGCAGCCCTTCATACGAGGGCCCAAGCGTGACTTCGCGATAGGCCAGCTTGTTGGCGCCGTCCAGCACCAGCACAAACTTCTTGCCCTGGTCGGTGCCGATGGCGCGGTCGTTGATCAGCACCACCGGGTGCGGCGAGCCGCCGCCGAGCTTGATGCGCGCATACAGCCCCGGCAGCAGGCGGCCGTCCGGGTTGTCGAACACGGCGCGCACGCGGATGGTGCCGCTCTTGGTGTCGAGCCGGTTATCCAGCGACTGGATACGGCCCTCGCGCGGATAGTCCTCGTCGTTGGCCAGGCCCAGGAACACCGGGAGCTTTGACTGGCCACCTTCGCCACCGGACGCTCCGGACGTCTTCTCCGCCGTATAACGCAGGTAGGTCTGCTCATCGAGCTCGAAGCTGGCATACACCGGCGAGACCGACACCACCGTGGTCAGCACCGGCGTGCCGGCACCGGCCGCCACCAGGTTGCCCACCGTGATCTCGGCGCGCGATACGCGCCCGCTGACCGGCGCGGTGATGCGCGTATAGGTCAGGTTAAGGCGAGCCGCATCCAGCGAGGCCTGCGCGGCACGCACATTGGCGATGGCTTCCCGCGAACCGTTGTCGCGCTCATCGAACTCGCGGCGCGATACCGCGTTGTCCTGCACCAGGCGCTGCGCGCGGGCCAGTTCGGTCTGCGCGTGGCCGGCACGCACTTGCGCGGCGGCCAGCGCAGCTTCCGCACGCGCTACCTCCGCGGCATAAGGACGCGGGTCGATGGTAAACAGCGGATCGCCCTTCTTCACCAGCGCGCCTTCACGGAAGTGCACGGCATCGATGGTGCCGCCAACGCGGGCGCGAATCTCAACCCGGTCCACCGCTTCCAGGCGGCCGGAGAACTCATCCCATTCGGTGATGGTCTTGCCAAGGGCCGCTGCCACGTCCACGGTGGTCGGTGCTGCCGGGCCAGGCACGGCCTGCGCCTCGCCGGCGTGCCAGGGCTTGAAGATCGAGGTGGCCAGGCCAGCGCCGAGCACTGCGACGATGGCCAGGGCAATCATGGTGCGTCGAGTTTGCTGATTCATGTTCTTGACTCCGTATTCCGTCTGCGGGTTTTCTTCAACTGGAAAGCAAAAATAGGACGAACGCCCCCGCCGGAGCGCGCAAAAGGAGCGCGCCCGGTACGCCTGCTTGTCGCAGTCCGGCTTGGCTTATTGGTAACGCCGGATCAGCCGGGCGGGCTGGCTCCTGTCTGGCGTTCGGCCTTGGGTGAGGCGTCGTCGCCGCCGGCAAGATAGCCTTGCAGGTAGCGCGCGCCTTCGTTTATCCACACCTGACATCGGTCGTGGGACACTTCCACGCCGGCGCCACAGGCACCGGGCATGATCTGGACCTGCGCCGGCACACTGGCCGTCTGCAGGCGGCTGACGAAGGCTTCGCCTTCGGCGCGCAATGCATCTTCTTCTGCCACCTGCACAAAGGTGGGCGGCAGGCCTGCCAGCCGCGAGGACAGCGCCGGGGCCGCGTAGGGATGCACGCTGGCGGCCGGGGTCGGCAGGTAATCGCGGTAGTAGCCCGCCAGACGCTGGAGCATTTCCAGCGGCACGCTGCGCCCGCCCTGCCCGACCGAGCACGAGGCGTGCTGCAGGCACGGGTCGGTGACCGGGCGGATCAGCCACTGCGCGCGCGGCTCGGGCAAGCCGCGGTCGCGCAGCATCTGCGACAGCGCGATCGCCAGGTTGCCGCCCGCCTCTTCGCCCACCAGCGCAAAGCGCAGCTTGTCCACCTTCAGGCGGCGCGCATGGCGCAGCACCCATTCGGCGGTATGAAACACGTCCTCCGGCGCCGCCGGGAACGGAAAATCGGGGGCCAGCGAATACGCCGGGGTGACCACCACCGCAGGCATGGTCGCGGCCAGCGAGCGCGCCAGGCGCTGGGATTTCTCCGGGCTGCCTTCCACAAAGCCGCCCGCATGGAGGTAGATCAGCCACGGCAGCAACGGTGCGGCCTTGCCCTCCGGATAGCCCGGCGGGTAGTTCAGGTGCACCGTGATAGTGCGCCCGCAACTCTCCACCGTGTGCTCGGTCACGCGCCCCTCGGCCAGTTCGGCGGTTAAGGCTGCTGCGGCTTTCGATTGCGAGGGCGACATGTCGGTGACGTGCGGCGCGAGGGCGACGCATCCATTGCATATTGCGATGCACCGAATTATGGTGGTTGATGAAGGTGGGATAAAGCGAGGCTTTACCAATGCACTGTTTCCCCGGTGAAATAATCGGGCATGTGGCGCCCGGGAAACCCTTCGCTGTGCAAGGTCATCCATTTTGTGATCCACTCCCGCACTTCCGCAGCCGCGCAAGCCGTCATGGGCCACGCCGGGCCGCACCCCACCCGGGTGCCTGCCCCGCCAGCCAGGCCCGCTTGTTTCCTTACCCAGGGGAGTGAACATGGATCGTCTCGTATCAATGCAGGCTTTCACCCGCGTGGTGGATGTCGGCAGCTTTGCGCGCGCGGCCGAGGCCATGGACCTGCCCAAGGCCACCCTCACCCGGTTGATCCAGAACCTGGAAACCCATCTTGGCGTGAAGCTGCTGCACCGGACCACCCGGCGCATCAGCGTGACCACCGACGGCGCCGCCTATTACGAGCGCTGCGTGCGAATCCTGGCGGATGTGGAAGAGGCCGAGCAATCCCTCACCCACCAGAACAACACGCCGCGCGGCACGCTGTGCGTGGACACCACCGCCGGGCTGGCGCGGCTCGTGCTGATCCCCAAGCTGCATGAGTTTTTTGCCGCCTACCCCGAGCTCAAGATGGAACTCACCATCAACGGCAAGCCCATCGATCTGCTCAAGGAAGGCGTGGACGTGGTGCTGCGCGTGGGCGACCCGGTGGACGACACCATGGTGGCGCGCCGCATCGGCGAGCTGCGGCTGGGGCTCTACGCCTCGCCGGTTTATCTCAAGCGCAACGGCACACCTACCCAGCCCAGCGAGCTGGTGCAACACCGGGCCGTGAACTACCTGTCCAACCGCACCGGCCGCGAAATACCGTGGCCGCTCGGGCAAGGCGAGCAGCGCACGGAAATGCTGCTGCCCTCGTCCATTTCCACCAACGATGGCGACGTCTACCTGAGCTGCGCGCTGGAAAGCCACGGCATCGCCCGCATCTCGCGGGCCATGGCGCTGCCCTATGTGGAAAGCGGCCGGCTGGTTGAAGTACTGCCCGACTGGCCCACGGACTCGTTGCCGATCGCCGCGATGTACCCGCAGAACCGCCACCTGTCGGCCAAGGTGCGCGTGTTCGTCAGCTGGGTGGCCGAGCTGTTCGCGCGCCATCCGCAGTTTGGCGAGACCCAGGCGGGACAGCCTCAGCCGTCCCGCCAACCCAAGCTGGCGGCCTGAGCCCAACACCGGCGTGCCGCGCACTGGCACCGGCTACACCGCAGCGGAGGACGCGGAGGACGTTGTGCCCTCCGCCACGGCCAGCGCCTCCACCTCAAACAACATCCCGTCCAGCGCCAGCCGCGGCACCGGAATCAAGGTGCACGCCGGCTTGGGCGCATCGCCCCAGGCCCGCTCCACCGCCGCCGCCAGCACGCCCAGGCGTGCCTCGTCGTGATCCACCACCAGCACGGTCAGCTTGGCCACATGGCGCAGTTGCGCGCCCGCGGCGGCTAGCGCCACGCCCAGGTTGTCGAAGGCCTGGCGCACCTGCGCCTCGAAACTGTCAGGCAGGCTGCCGTCAGCGCGCTCCCCACCCTGCCCGGCCACGCAGACCAGGCCCGCACCGGGCGCGACCATCGCCACATGGGAGTAACCGTTGGCGCTGGGATCATAGAGACCAAGCGGATTGAGCATGGTGAGCTGACGCGATGCGTGTTGCGTACGAGCGGCTTGCATGGGACGATTTCCTTGATATTCAGCGTTGAGACAGCGTTGATCGGCTTGGCCAGATGCAGGACAGGCTCGACTTTGCCGCCCGCCTGCCCTAATATCCAAGACAGTTTTTGGATATTAGGACGCGCCCATGAATTATGCAAACAATAACTTGGATAACCCTACAGGGTCTCCGGGTGATCGCATCCTGTTCCTGCTGAAGACCAAGGGCGCGGCATCGACCACGCAGATCGCCCAGGCGCTGGGCGGCACCGCCGAGGCCGCGCGCCAGCAGGTGCAGAAGCTGCTCGCCGCCGGGCTGATCGAGGGCCGCCAGCAAAACGCCAGCGGCGCAGGCCGGCCGCGCCAGGACTGGACCCTCACCGCCAGCGGGCACGGCCGCTTTCCCGATACCCACGCGCAACTCACCATCCAGCTGATCGGATCGGTGCGGCAGTTGTTCGGCGAAGAAGGCATGGACAAGCTGATCGGCCAGCGCGAGTCGGAAACCCGCGCGCAATATCTCGCGGCGGTCGCCGGCCAGGGCGAGTTGCAGCAGCGGCTGGCCACGCTCGCCGCGCTGCGCCAGGCCGAAGGCTACATGGCGCGCCTTGAGCAAGACGGCAAGGACTGGCTGCTGATCGAAGACCATTGCCCGATCTGCGCCGCTGCCCAGACCTGCCAGGGGTTCTGCCGGGCCGAGCTGCGGATCTTCCAGGAGGTCGTTGGCGCGCAAGCGACCGTCACGCGCGAAGAGCATTTGCTGAGCAACGCGCGGCGCTGCGTGTATCGGGTCAGCGCCGTGGCATAGGTGGATCGGTGGGATCGGAGGCATAGACGGCGAAGCCGGGGTTAGCGTGGATTGGTCATCCTCGCCGCCGGTGCTATCTTGCTGCGCAGCCACGGGCGCCGTGCCCGCCAGCCAGATCGAACCCCGGAGAGACAACCCATGCCTTGCCGCCAAGCAAACACGCCGCCGCGATGGCTGCGCCAGGCCACGCTCTGCCTCACGCTGCTGCTCGGCACCCTGGCCGCACGCGCACAAACCGCGCCACAGGTGGTTGACATCCCGACCCGCCCAGGCGTGACGCAGCGCTTCCTGTATCTGGCGCCCGCACAGCCCACGGCGGCGGTGATCCTCTACGCAGGCGCGCATGGTGGCCTGAGTATCTACCCCAACGGCAGCCTTGCCTGGGGCGCCGGCAATTTCCTGGTGCGCTCCCGCCAGCTCTTCGTCGACAACGGCCTCGCGGTTGCCGTCATCGATGCGCCGAGCGACCGGCTGTCCTGGCCCTACCTGAGCGGTTTTCGCCTGTCCGCCGAGCATGCCGAAGACACCAAGGCCGTGATCGCCTGGATGCGCAGCCACACCCACCTGCCCGTCTGGCTGGTCGGCACCAGCCGCGGCACCCAGTCGGTGGCGTCCACCGCGATCCGGCTGGCGGACGATGGCGGCCCCGATGGCATCGTGCTGACCGCCACCATCCTGCGCGACGATCGCGGCCATCAGGTGCCGGCGATGGCCCTCGACAAACTCAAGATACCCGTGCTTGTGGTCCATCACGAACAGGATGGCTGCAAGCAGTGCCCATACAACGAGGTGCAAGGACTGATGGACAAGCTGGCCAAGACCCCCAAGGCCGGACTGATCCACTTTGCCGGCGGCAACAGCGTGGGAGACCCGTGCGAGGCCATGTCCTATCACGGGTTMAACGGGATCGAGCCGCAAGTGGTGAAAGCCGTGGCGGGGTGGATAGCGGAAAAGTAAGAGGCTGTTTCAACATGAAGCGAAGCGGTTCTGGCCAGGCGGGCGGCCGCAGACAGTACAAGTGGATCGGCCAAGGCCGCGCAACGACGCCAGCATCTTTTGGAAATGGCCTCTAGGCTCTAGGGACTCGGCAAGCCATCATGACAACCCGGCGACAACATCATGACAGCGCGATGACGCACCGTTGCGCCCCTCCGTCGCGCTTGCAAAACGCCTTGCCGGTAACAACGCAGCGAGTGCTAGGATAAGCATGTGACCTCCCCGGCGGACCATGCCGTCGGTGCGTTACATGCAGTCCGTGCAGTAGATGCAATACGTGCGCCGTTCACTGACATGCCCGGGAGGTTGCAAAATGACTCCGACCCTCATTTGGCAAAACGTGAAGCGCAGCGCCACGCGCACCTGCCTGCTTACCTGCCTGCTTACCTGTCTGCTTACCAGCCTGCCCGCCGGCATTGCGCTGTCCGCGCACGCGGGCGATATCACCGGCGCCGGCTCCACCTTCGTCTATCCCCTGCTGGTGAAATGGGCGGCCACCTACTACACCAAGACCGGCCTGGAAGTGAACTACCAGCCCACCGGCTCGGGCAACGGCATCCGGCAGATCAAGGCCGCCAATGTCACGTTTGGCGCCTCGGACATGCCGCTCAAGCCAGATGAATTGCGCGCCGCGGGGCTGGTCCAGTTTCCGCTGGTTGTCGGTGGCGTGGTGCCGATTGTCAACCTGGATGGCGTGGCCGCAGGCCAGATCCGCCTTACCGGCCAACTGCTGGCGGATATTTACCTGGGCAAGATCGCCAACTGGGATGACCCAGGCATCAGCGCGATCAACCCCGGCATCCACTTCCCCAATCAAAAGATCCTGGTCGTTCACCGCAGCGACAGCTCCGGCACAACMTTCAACTGGGCCGACTACCTGTCCAAGGTCAGCGACGAATGGAAAGGCAGCGTGGGCTCGGGCACTACCGTCAAATGGCCGGCAGGTGTCGGTGCCAGCGGCAACGAGGGCGTGGCCACCTACATCAAGAATGTCAAAGGGGCGATCGGCTATGTCGAGCTGACTTACGCGCTGCAACGCAAGCTGCCCTACACCGCCGTGCGAAACCGGGAGGGCTCGTTTGTCGAGCCCGCGCGGGAGAGCTTCAGCGCCGCGGTGGCGTCAGCGGACTGGAGCCAGCACCCCGACTTCTATCAGGTCATCACGGACGCGCCCGGCACGCAGGCGTGGCCAATTACCGGCGCCGTGTTCGTGATCATGCCAAAGGCCCCGAAGGATCCCGCCAGCGCCAAAGCCGCGCTCGCGTTCTTCCGTTGGGCATTGAATGACGGGCAGGCCGATGCCGCGGCGGAACACTACGTGGCGCTGCCGCCTGTGCTGGTCAAGCAGATCGAAGCCTACTGGGGAGAGAACCTGAAGTGAGTGCGAGCAGCGAGTGCGGGTAGCGCGGGCAGTGCGTTCGGGAAGCCCTGCGCTGCAGCGGTTTCCCGGTTTCGGCTCAGTGCTCCGTATCGCCGGCGTGGGCGCTCCAGTCAATATGCTCCGAGAGATAGTGCCTGTAGGCGTACTCGACATCGGCGTCGGCGTCCTCATGGGCCTGGAGCGGATTGTCCCTGCACATGGGGCAAGTGTGCCGTGATGAGGCTTGCGTCTGCGTGCCCTCCATCATGGTCACAAACCCTCTGTAACGCCCCCAGGGCAATTCCTCAACAGAAGTGACGAGGAACAAATCGCCGCGCTGATACGTTGCCATGGCTGCACTCCTGCATGCTGAACGGGGACATTCATTCTAGCAACGGCTTGCGCGAGCGCAACCCCGGATTGACAGCCGCGAAGCCGAGGTTACTCGAGCGCCGCTGGCGCGTCTTCCTGCGCCAGTTTGCACTGGCGATCCAGGAAATCGCTGGCGTGTCCATTGCTGCCAGCCTCACGATCGACTGGCTGGTCCACGATGACAAAGCCGCTCGTGCCCGCGGCATCCGCCACATAGGTGACAAACACGCCCCGGTCCGGCACGACCGACGCCACCTCGCCAAGACGATGCTTGATAAGCAGGAATGGATTGACGGACAGCGCCGCTCCCGGCGAAGGCACGAACACAGCCAGTACCGGCTTGCCCATGAACCGCAGGGCCGTCCAGGTGGTCCCGATACGCGCACTCGCGCCGGCGACAAAGTCCCTGGCATCCCGGCTGATGCAGTCCAGATGGATATGCATCTGCTCCTGGCTGCGTGCCGCCTTGGCATTGATCGCCAGCCCCAGGATGCCATCGGGCAACGGCCGCCCGCGTGCCTGCCCGACAAACTGCCTGACGTCCCAGCCGAATGCCCACGGGTTCTGCCCGCCGTCCTCCCACACGCCACGCTCTTCCACGCCAGTCACGCGATGATCCGGAATGACGAGAAAATGCGAGCGGCCGATGGCATCCTTGTAGAGCACCAAGCCTTTTTCACGATCCACCACCACGCAATCGGGGTGATGCGGCGCGCCGGGCGCCAGGCAGCGAGCCTGCACGTTACGCCACAACCCGTCCTTGGCAAACATCGCAAGAAACCCGATGTCCGCATCGGCCCAGGCACTCGTCGCCATGCATAGCACCAGCAGCATGGCCAATCGCCGCGCCGTGGCACCAAAAACAAAAAGAGCCATCAACCTGATGGCTCCGCACCCCGCGAACAAGCAAGCAAAGCGCACCCCATCCCCAGCGTCCCCGGCATTCTTGGATGCACGGCGAGACCACAAAGCAAGGGAGAGGCCAACCGACTCGCTACGACGATCCAGGCCTGCGGCAGTCGTGGGTGTTGGCATTCAGAACTTATCMACCTGAGTCGGCATAGCCCGCATTGTGCAGGACAAATATGGCAAGCCGATGGCGGGTTTAGCGACGCGGCATTCCTATACTAAAAAAACGTCCCACCGATTGTCAGGCGGGTGACTAATCAATCCCTTCCGCCCGCCCGCACGCAACAGGCGACAGGCGACAGCACAGCGCCGCATCATGCACCGCCTCTTTCCGCCGGGTGACAGGCAATATGAGAACCGAATCACAGTCCTCGATGATCGCCAGGATATCCGAAGCCTTGAAAGTCCCGGTGGAGGAAGTGGAGCGCGCGTATCTCGCCGCCTGGCACGAGCTTCAGGACGGCGCCAAGGTTCACGACTACCTGCCACTGTTTGCCGCCAGGCGCGTGATGGAGGCGCTTCGGAAACAACAGCAATCGTAAGCGCTACCATCCCCACCTGTTCCGCCATCGGCTGCGCCGCCGCGCTACTGTTAGCAGCCGAAGAGGCAACAGTCATCGTTGGCGCTCGCCACACCTGAACTAGAGGGTGATGAAACGGCACGCCTAAGACCACCGACCTCTTGCGTGCCAAACGCCACCTTGTGCGATGTCTTCCATTTGCCCGCGTAACACGACACGGACACGGACAAAAATCGCACGTGCCGGAACCCGACGATTCCGCTGACGAGTCATCAATTTCCAAGGCTCAGTGACCAAGACCACTCTTGGCGATCTGCTGCTCCACGAACTGGGCAAACAGTGTATGCAGACGTGTCGCCGGATGAAGGTCGTCGGCGAACATGTATGTCTGATCGGCATTGGCCGTCACGTAGGTAGCCGGCGAGCACAGCAAGGCCGTGTCGTGAGGCGTTTTTGCCGGGTCGCAGGCGGCGCCGGTGTTTGACACGACGAAGCCATTGGCCTGAAAGCTCGCGATGATCTGGTTCTCCCATGTATAAGAATCGATCTGGATGACCTTGCCTTGCAGGCCATCGGCCTGCAAGGCAGCGTTCAAGCTGTTGTTGAAGATCTGCGATAGCTGGGTCAGGTTTGCCCCGCCGTCGGACGCGGCGATGCCTTTGGGCGATAGTCCGACATTTGGGACATTGACCACGACGACGTGCGTGGCGCCGTTCTGGATGATCTGTCCGACAACTTGAGCCAGGGTGGTTGCCGCCGTCTGCACGGTCTGCGCCGCGGCTGGCAGCGCCCCGGCGCGAAGCACGTCGTTCGAGCCGCCCCAGACCAGCACCAGCTGATTGGCGTTGAAGCTCCCGTGTGCGGACAAATAGCTCGAAACCTGCTGGTTGACGGGCATTTCGATGTTGCCGATCACGTCGGTAAGAAAATTGTTCAGATTTGCCGGCGTTGCCACCGTGGCGCCGCCCTCCGCGTAGCCTAGGCCGTTTTGCGTACTCAACTGATGCGTGATGTCGATCGTAAACGCGGCGCTTAGYGTATCGCCGTAATATTGCGCCACATCCTGAGTCCACACTTGTCCGGGATTCGTTGTGAACCGCCCCCCGCCGACCGCGCTAGCGATCGGCGCATAGGTCCCGACGTCCGACAGGCTGTCGCCGAACGAGACAACTTGCAGATCAATGCCGCCCGGCGGGGTAGCCGCGCCACTGCCATTACCCGAGCCGCCTCCGCCTCCATCCCCGCCGCATGCGGCAATCAGTGAAATCATCACGGCGAGAATTGCGGTACGCACCTTATCAAGGCTTGCTTGCATGGTTTGTCCCCCGTAGGTTGGCCGGGAAACCGCCCTCACGTGGCGGGCTGATCGCCAGCCTGCATCCCATCAGTAGCCGGGCAAGCGAAGGTCTCTGCGCGATGCAGCATGACCCATTGATTATAGTGACAGGGACTGGCCGTGCAGCCGGTACGGTGCCAGACATGGTGGGCATTCGTTGAAGGACGCTTCACTCGAAGCGCTCAGTTTTCGTTAGCCAGAGTACGCCGCACGGACTGCCGACGACGACGACGCGCCGCCACCCTGAAATCTGTTCCCTGGCCTATATACTGACGAGCGATTGCATTGAGAACCTTATCTATGAAGCTCCCGTTCCATCGCCCTTCGCCTAGTCCCGAGGGTTTCTGGTATGACTCCCCTGATAGCAGCCCAGCCCTGCGAAGAGATGGCAACGAGGTGATGCTTGCCGCCGCTGCCCCTCCCTGGATAATCGTGGAGCAATCACTTTCCACCGTCATCGTCGGTAGCCATTGGCCCGGCCGGCTCTGGCGTGTACGCGTCAAAGCACTGGGGGATATGTCGGGCTTAGTTGCACAACCAGGATACTGGCGTGCAACGGCCCTGGAGTTGGTCGAAGAGATACCGGGCGCGGCATTGTTTGGGCCACACGGGGACAGCGTGGTCGATTTGCTCTCGCAGATCCGTACGCTGTCACCAGAACAAGCCGAAGCACTGGCCTCGAACGCCGACCCAAGCGCATGGAACGCGTACTCGCGTGCCTGGATCCGCTGGTCTGAGACACGCGAGTTCCCGCGCCCCGCGGCGTCTGATGAAGACTGGGAAGGTGTTCTTGCCGCGCCAAGCAAGCAGGGTGCGGAACAATCGCCCATCCATTCAGGCTTCAAGGTGATCAGCACCCTCATCAGGCAGCGCGCTCGATCTCTCGAAGGAAACAACGC
>NZ_JBFTSF010000187.1:0-12644 GCF_056399905.1 Cupriavidus sp. 01L46 | reverse complement strand
GTCTTGCGGGAAGGCCGGTCAACTGTGTGCGGTTCCTGCCGCAATCACGCGCCGACACCCGGGTAACAGACTAGGTGCCCGCTTCACCGACCTATTAACCAAAGAATGAACGATGCCGCCGCACTGACGAGCAGCGAAGTCGTAATCGGAAGGTACAGGTGAAAATTATGACGATGAATAACGATATCCCCGGGCAAGTGACCGAATCCGAGCCCGGACAGCCAGGGCCAGAGCAGTCCTCCAGCTACCACGATCAGGCCAAGGACGATAAGCATGCGCGACATGGCCGACCTCCGCATGTTGGATAGTGCACGGTATCCGCTCTCGCCGACGTCGCGTAGCGTGCGGCTGCCAACCGAAGCTGCTGCCCGGAAAGCTGAAGAGGGATTTGGGATTGGAGATGAAGCACGTTGCCACCTAGTCCCAGCGATCATCCTTGACCTGCACCTTGCCGCCCACGACCCGGACCGGGAAAATCGCCACCGGGTCGTATGCCGGAGGAGACAGCGCCGCCCCCGTGATGAGGGAAAAATGCGCGCCGTGGCGCGGGCAGACGACCTCCTGGCCTTCGACGTCGCCGCCACAGAGAGGCTCCGCCTCGTGGGAACACATGTCCTCGACCGCGTAGTAGTGGCCACCCACATTGAATACCGCGACCTGCAAGCCGTCGACGTCAACCGTGCGGCACGTCCCGGGCGCGAATTCGTCGGCCGCGGCGACATCGATCCATTCGCTCATCTCAGAGCAACCCCAGTTCCAGCCGCGCCACCTCGCTCATCCGCTCTCGCGACCAAGGCGGATCCCATACCAGTTCAACCTCGACCTCATCCACGCCGCCAACTTCCATGACGGCACTCTCGACCACGCCGGGGAAGGTCTGCGCCACCGGGCAGCCCGGCGCGGTCAGCGTCATGCGGATGCCCACCTTGCCGGCGGATTCGTCCACGGACAGACTGTAGACCAGTCCCAGGTCGTAGATATTGACCGGGATCTCCGGGTCATAGACGGTGCGCAGCGCCTCTATCACCCGGCCCTCCATCGTGTCGGGGCCAGGCTCGAGCCTGTCTTCATGCGCCTCGGCCTTGCGCAGCCAATCGATCATGCTCATCGCATCACTCCGTTGAGACCGGCTGGGCGCTGCCTTGCAAGGCGGCTTGCATGGCATGCCAGGCCAGCGTCGCGCACTTCACACGTGCCGGAAACTCCCGTACGCCGCCCAGCACCGCCAGCTTGCCCAGCGGCGCGCCGGCCTGCTCCGCGCCAGATCCGGTCACGAGCGAATGGAAGCCGGAAAACAGCGCCTGCGCCTGCGCCTCGGTCTTACCCTTGAGCGCCTCGGTCATCAGTGACGCCGAGGCGGTGGAGATAGCGCAGCCGGAACCCTCGAAGCTCGCATCCTCGATCACGCCATCGCTGACCTTCAGGTACAGCCTCAGCCGGTCACCGCACAGCGGGTTGAACCCCTCGGCGCTGCGGTTCGCCCCCGTCAGCCGCCTGCAATTGCGGGGCGAGCGGCTGTGGTCGACCACAACTTCCCGGTAAAGATCGAGTAGATCGGACATCAGGCAAATACCTCCTGTGCCTTGCGCACGGCACGGAACAACGCATCCACTTCCTCTCGCGTGTTGTATAGCGCGAAGGATGCCCGCACCGTGGCAGGCACACCGAACCGCTCCATCACGGGCATCGCGCAATGGTGGCCCGCACGGACCGCAACGCCTTCCAGGTCGAGGATGGTGCCGGCATCATGGGGATGCACGCCATCCAGGACGAACGAGAGAATGCTCGCCTTTTCCGCGGCCGTACCGATGATGCGCAGGCCGGCAATCTGCGCCGCCTGCCCGGTGGCGTAGGCGAGCAGCGCGTGCTCGTGGGCCGCGATGGCTTCCAGGCCAACCGCGCTCACATAGTCGATCGCCGCGCCCAGGCCGATCACGCCGGCGATATTGGGCGTGCCGGCCTCGAACTTGAAGGGCAGCTCGTTGTAGCTGGTCTTGCGGAATGTGACCTCGCGAATCATGTCGCCCCCGCCCTGGTAAGGCGGCATGGCATCGAGTAGCGCAGCCTTGCCGTAGAGCACGCCAATGCCGGTGGGGCCGTAGAGTTTGTGCCCCGAGAAGGCGTAGAAATCGCAATCCAGCGCCTGCACGTCAACCTTGAAGTGCGGCACGGCCTGGGCGCCGTCGACCAGCACCGGAATGCCCCTGGCATGTGCCAGTTCAATGAGGTACCGCACCGGGTTGACCGTGCCGAGGGCATTGGAGAGATGGGTCACGGCAACCAGCCTGGTGCGTGGGCCAAGCAGGCGCTCGAATTCTTCCAGCAGCAGTTCGCCCGCATCGTTGATCGGCGCCACCTGCAGGATGGCACCTGTGCGCTCGCACAGCATCTGCCACGGCACGATATTGGAATGGTGCTCCATCGCGCTGATCAGGATCTCGTCGCCGGCCCGCAGGCGCTGTCCGTAGCTCGCCGCCACCAGGTTGATCGCCTCCGTGGTTCCGCGCAGGAACACGATCTCCTCACGCCGGGCCGCATGGATCAAGCCTTGCGTAGCGTCGCGCGCCGCCTCGTAGGCATCGGTTGCTAGTTGGCTCAGGGTATGCACGCCACGATGGATGTTGGCATTGAGCGCGGCGTAGTAATGCGCCTCGCAGTCAATCACGCTCTGTGGCTTCTGGCTGGTGGCGGCGTTGTCCAGATAGACCAGCGGCTTGCCGTTGACCGTCTGCCGCAGGATGGGGAAGTCCCAGCGCAGCCGCATGACGTCCAGGCCAGCGGCCGGTGCCGTACCCCACAGGGCCCTGAGTTCATACGCGACCGTGTTCATGTCAGCACCCTCAGCGGCTCGGGCAAGTGGCCGCGCAGGAGCGTCTCCAGCCGCGCGCGCAAGGAAACCACGCCTAGCCGGTTGACCATCTCTTCGGCGAAGGCGAAGGTCAGCAGCGCCCGCGCCGACGCATCGTCCAACCCGCGCGAGCGCAGGTAGTAAATCTGCTCGGGATCGAGCTGGCCGACGGTGGCGCCGTGGCTGCATTTGACGTCGTCGGCGTAGATCTCCAGCTGTGGCTTGGTGTCGACTTCGGCATGCTCGGACAAGAGCAGGTTGCGGTTGGACTGGTGCGCATCGGTACGCTGGGCATCGGCATGCACCACCACCTTGCCGTTGAACACGGCGCGCGAGGCGCCGGACAGCACGCCTTTATAGAACTCGCGGCTCTTGCCTTCCGGTCTGGCGTGGTCGATGCGGGTGTGGTGGTCGATATGCTGCCGGCCGCCGGTCATGTACAGCCCGTCGAGCGAGCATTCGGCGCGCTCGGCATTCAGCCCGACCTGGATGTCGGCCCGCGCCAGAGCGCCGCCCAGGGCGAACGCACTGGAGGTGAAGTGGCTGCCGTGCCGCTGGTCCATATTCACGCCAGCGATGTGGAACGCCTTGAGGCTCTCTTGCTGCACCTTGTGATGTTCGACGTGCGCGCCACGCGCGGCGACGATGTCGGTAACGCTATTGGTGAAATAAGCGAGGCCGTCCACACCCACGTGGTGCTCCACGATGCACACACGGCTGCCTTCTTCCGCCATCACGAGATTACGCGTATGGGTGACCAGCTCCGGCTCGGTGGCGATGAACAGCAGGTGGATCGGCGCGTCGGCAGCGGTGCCGGCGGCCAGGCGGATATAGGCGCCATCGGCCATGAACGCGGTGTTCAAGGCAGCGAAGCCGGACGGGTAGTCGCTCGCGGGGCGGCAAAGCAGCGCTTCCACAGGCTCCGGTGTGCGCTCCAGCATGGCGGCGACGCTGAGGAGTTCAGCCCCTGCCGGCAGCACACCGATACGCGACCATTGCGGCTGGTGGCGGCCATTGACGAATACCATCAGGTACGCGCCGGGCAAAGCGAGCGTCTCGATCCGCGCAGCCAGGGCGGCGTCCGGCCTGTCGCCAGACTGCGCCGGCCCCGCGGCAAAGCGGCTTCGCTCGATCGCGGCCACGCTGGTGTATTTCCAGTCCTCGTGGCGCAGCGTCGGCAACCCGGCTTGCGCGAAGTGTTCCATTGCCTGCTTGCGCGCGCGCGCAAGCCAGGGCAGCCGCCGGCCGGGCAATGCAGCCTCGACGCGGGCGAATTCGGCAAGATAGTGTTCCACGCCGGTTGCGCTCATGCCGAGGCCTCCACGCCAGCGAAGGCCGGCGCCTCCATCCCCACGTAGCCATGACGCTCCAGTTCGAGCGCCAGCTCGGGCCCGCCGGACCTGGCAATGCGGCCCTGCGCCAGCACGTGCACGCGATCCGGCACGATGTAATTGAGCAGCCGCTGGTAGTGGGTAACCAGTACGATGGCGCGTTGGGGGCCGCGCATGGCGCCGATGCCGCTGGCGACGATCTTGAGCGCATCGATGTCGAGGCCGGAATCGGTCTCGTCGAGAATGGCGAGCCGTGGCTCCAGCACCGCCATTTGCAGGATCTCGTTGCGTTTCTTTTCGCCACCGGAAAAGCCCTCGTTCACGGCGCGGTAAAGCAGGCTTGGGTCCATCTCCATGAGCCTGAGCTTGTCCTTGACCAGCGCGAGAAAGTCCATGGCATCCAGCTCCGGCTCGCCGCGATGCTTGCGGATCGCGTTGAGCCCTGCCTTGAGCAGATAGATGTTCGAGACGCCGGGGATTTCCACCGGATACTGGAAGGCCAGGAAGACACCCGCGCGTGCCCGCTCTTCGGGCGGCATGCCGAGCAGGTTCGCGCCATCGTAGAGGACTTCACCCGCGACGACGACGTAGCGGTCCCGTCCGGCCAGCACATGGGCAAGGGTGCTCTTGCCGGAGCCGTTGGGGCCCATGATGGCGTGCACTTCCCCAGCCTTCACGGTAAGGTCGATGCCGTGCAGGATGGGCTTGTCGTCGACTGAGACGTGCAGGTTGCGGATTTCAAGCATGGCTGGCCTCTTGCTCCAATGTGGCTCCGACACGACGCCAATGCGGCTCCGAGGTAGCGCGTCCCGCGCGCTCCCCTCTTAGCCGATGCTTCCCTCCAGGCTGACGCCCAGCAGCTTCTGCGCTTCCACCGCGAACTCCATCGGCAGTTCCTTGAATACTTCCTTGCAAAAGCCGTTCACGATCATCGATACCGCGTCTTCGGGGCCGATGCCGCGGCTTTGGCAATAGAACAGCTGGTCCTCGCCGATGCGCGAGGTGGAGGCCTCGTGTTCGACGCGCGCGGTGGCGTTCTTCACCTCGATATAGGGAAAGGTGTGGGCCGCACACTTGTCACCCAGCAACAGCGAGTCGCACCGCGAGTAGTTGCGCGCGCCGCCGGCGTTCTTTGCCACCTTCACCAGCCCGCGATAGGCGTTCTGGCCGTGGCCGGCMGAAATGCCCTTGGAGAGAATCGTGCTCCGGGTATTCCTGCCGAGGTGGGTCATCTTGGTACCGGTGTCGGCCTGCTGGTAGTGGTTGGTCAGCGCCACGGAATAGAACTCCCCGACCGAGTCGTCGCCCTGCAGGATCACGCTTGGATACTTCCACGTGATGGCCGATCCGGTCTCGACCTGGGTCCACGAGATCTTCGAGCAGGCACCGCGGCAGTCACCGCGCTTGGTCACGAAGTTATAGATGCCGCCCTTGCCATCCTTGTCGCCCGGATACCAGTTCTGCACCGTCGCGTACCGGATCTGCGCACCTTCCAGCGCGATCAGTTCCACCACCGCGGCATGCAGCTGGTTTTCGTCGCGCATCGGCGCGGTGCAGCCTTCCAGATAGCTGACATAGGCGCCCTCGTCGGCAATGATCAGGGTGCGCTCGAACTGGCCGGTCTTCTGGGCATTGATGCGAAAGTAAGTGGACAACTCCATCGGGCAGCGTACTCCTGGCGGGATATAGCAGAACGACCCGTCGCTGAACACCGCCGAGTTGAGCGTGGCGAAGTAGTTGTCGGTGTAAGGCACTACCGTGCCGAGGTACTGCCGCACCAGCTCGGGATGCTCCCGCACCGCCTCCGAGAACGAACAGAAAACAATGCCGAGCTCGCCCAGTTTCGCCTTGAAGGTGGTTGCGACCGAGACGCTGTCGAATACCGCATCCACGGCGACGCCCGCGAGCAACTCGCGCTCCCGCAAGGGCACGCCCAGCTTCTCGTAGGTGCGCAGCAACTCCGGATCGACCTCGTCCAGCGTCTTGGGCCCGGCTTTTTGGGAGCTTGGCGCGGAATAGTAAGCAATTGCCTGATAGTCGATGGGCGGGTGCCTGACCGTCGCCCAGTGCGGCTCGGACACCGTCAGCCAATGACGATAGGCCTTCAGGCGCCACTCAAGCATGAACTCCGGCTCGTCCTTCATGGCCGAGATCATGCGGATCACGTCCTCGTTCAACCCGCACGGCACCGTGTCCGTTGCCACGGACGTGTAGAAGCCGTGCTGATAGCCTTGGCTGATCAGTTCGTCGAGCTTGTGTGCGGGGGTTGCCATGTTCTGCCTTCGGTCGCCTTGCGTCACTCGAACGCCTGCTTACTACGGCCGGCCGCCTTCCAGGCGTGCAGCGCGCCGATATCCACCGGATGCAACGTCGGTTGCGTCATGTCCGCCAGCGTTACGCCATCCAGGGCATGAAAGATCGCCAGGCTGATTCGCTGCCAGTTCGCACGGACGGAACACATTCCTTCCTGGGCGCACAAGCCGGCCGCAATGCTGCATTCGGTCATGCCGGCAGGGCCTTCCATGGCGTCAATCACCTGCGCGATCGAGATCTCCTGCGGCGGCCGCGCCAGCAGGTAACCGCCCTTCGCGCCGCGCAGCGAATGCAGCAGCTTTTGCCGCGCAAGCATCTTGAGGATTTTGCTCGCGGTGGGCATCGACACGCCAATCTCGGCCGCAACCTCGGCGGCACTGCAGATCCGGCCCGGATCGCGCGCCATGTGCGTCATGATCACCGTGCCATAGTMGGTCAGTTTGCTTAGTCTGAGCATCTTTACCCCAAGCTACTCCCTGCCAATTAGAACTGATATGGTCCTGTATAGTTCCTATGAAGGGTTCCGCCGCAATGCGACCTCCAATCCCCCGCTTATCGAATCCGGCAAGTCACGCGTGACTCGGCCGGCAGTCAGAGCATGTCGGGTTCAGCGTATTGGCGCAGAGCCTGATTCGGATGGTCGCCGCCTATGTGGACCCAATGGTGATGAAGGAGACCTCTGTCGGTGGCACAGCCTGCGAGCCGGCATGAACCTAGTGTAGTGTTGCATTCTGTTTGGAACTTAAGCGGCGGTTGGCGCGAATGACCTTCTGCAGGATGTCGCGAGCGCTCTTGGTCGAGATGAACGGCTTGGGGTTGGTGTTGTGGTGAGCGATGTACCCATTGATGGCGGCGATCAGTTCCGGCACGCTGGTGAATACGCCGCGACGAAGTCGCTCGGTCGTGATATCGCGGAAGAACCGCTCGACCATGTTCAGCCATGACGCCGAGGTAGGCGTGAAGTGCATGTTGAATCGCGGATGCTTTGCCAGCCAGTCCTGCACCGCAGGATGCTTGTGCGTGGCGTAGTTGTCGGCGATCAGATGCAGCGTTTTGTCCTTGGGCGTCTCACGGTCGATCTTGCGCAGGAACTTCAACCACTCGGTATGGCGGTGGGGCTGCTGGCACTGGGCAATGACCTGGCCATCGAGCACGTTGAGCGCGGCAAACAGCGTGGTCGTGCCATTGCGCTTGTAGTCGTGGGTCATKGTTGCCGCGCGCCCATTCTTCAGGGGCAGCCCGGGCAGTGTGCGGTCCAGCACCTGCACCTGACTCTTCTCGTCGCAGCACAGCACAAGCGCGTGCTCGGGTGGCGACATGTACAGGCCCACGATATCTTCAAGCTTCTCGACAAACTTCGGATCGCGCGAGACCTTGAAACCGCGCACAACATGGGGTTTCAGGCCGTTGGCACGCCAGTGCCGTGAGACGCTGGCCGCGCAAACACCCAACTCGACAGCCATCTTGCGARTGCTCCAGTGCGTGGCCGCTTCGGGCTTGCTCTGGGTGGTCAGCTCCACGAGGCGAGAGACGTCCACCTTTACCGGCGGCGCTCCACGTGGAAGGTCATGCTCAATGCCCGAGAGTCGCGACTGGGCATAGCGCTCGCGCTAGCGCGAGGCCTGCACCCGGCCCACGCTCAGTTGCTCGGCAATGTCCTTGCTCTGCATCCCCTCAGCCGCAAGCAGCACGATACGCGCACGCTGCACCAGCCTCACGCTGGTAAGCGTCGAACGAACCAGCCTCGTCGGTCAGCACAATTTCAGGGGCAACTCGCATTCGCGCTCTCCACTCTGCTCCGAAGTTGAACATTGGAGGCATGCGAGCATCGTAAGTTCATTCAAGAATGCAACACTACACTAGCACAACACCCAGCCGGGCAACATGGCAAGGTAGGCCAGGCAGCCCGCGAACATGGCGGCCAGCAGCGGAATCCCGGTTGCTACGGCATCCGTCCCCTAACCGTCACGATTTCGCCCTCGCCATCAAGGCTGGGCAGACCTCAGCTCTTTCTCGCCGTCTTCGCAACAAACGGCGTCGGCATGTGCTGTACCGTTTTACTGCCGCACTTGGGGCAAGATGGGTGGGCGATTTCATGTTCGGCGAGATGTTCCGCGCGGTCGAAAACCTCACCGCATTTCTCACAACGGTACTGATAGGTGGGCATGACGCGCCTCCAGCCTGCTTGGTGCACGGACTCGCTGCATCTTGCGATGCCAGCGACTTCCGGCAGTTCGGCACTCCATTCTAGGATACCGTCTCGGGCAGCAAAGGCGATAACGGAATATCTTTTCCATGGCGTTCCCGGGTTTCCGTCSTGGCGGATCTCCTGGCAGTCTCGCATGCCCGGTACCACCCCGGTACCACATCAGGCACCTACGCTTCACAGCGCGCTCTTTGCGTGCTTATTATTGAAACATACGCGTGCTTGCACAAAGCATGGCCACGATCGTCGGTCAGGAGTTGACGATGAAAAAGCCGCACAAGGTGGACTCTGGCAAGACGCGGCGAACCGGTGATCCGGTTCGGCCGCGCACGGATCGCACCATTCCCAGCATCCTGGATTCCACTGAACTGGAAGACGTGTGGGAGAACATCGAGGAGGCCGTTGACGAATTCACCGAACGGGCGGCGGAGCCGATCGATTTCCCCCATGGCCATGACCCAAACGAGGATGACGCGCCAGAAGAAAGCATGAACGAGATCACGCGCGCCGCCGAGAGTATTCCCGCGGATACCCCCGCGGACCGGGCGGACCGGAGCGCGGAGCGCGAAGAGCACCCGCCTGCGCCGCCCAACATCGATGACGTGCTGGACAAGGACCTGATTCCCGATCCTGCCGACGATGCGCCACGCGCCGGGAAGCATCGCAAGCGTTAGGACACGCGATCCATGGCCGCTGCCCGCGCCCGCTCCAGCGGGGAACKGTCTGCCCCAGCTTGCAGGGTGCGCGGCCAGGTGTGCCCCCTATACTCAAAGCGTAACAGGCAATACCTCGCGTGACGGCGGCGCAGAACATGAAGGGCAATCGCGGCGTCATGCCAAGCGAGAACGCGGCAGCATGGCAGCCTGGAGCAGGCTTCGCTGCCAGCCGATAAGGATGCACCATGAGCAATCATCGGTACGTGGTCATCATTGACCAACCCAAGGACGTCTCGGACGAGCAGATGGCCGAATACATCAAGCTTGCCATCAGCGCCTGGGGCGCGGGATTGCCACCGCCGCCCCAGGACAGCCCATTCTTCGACCTGGACGTGGTTGCTGTAACCAGCACCGGCAAGCTACACAAGAACGAATCATGAGCCACTGTCACCGCCCGCGTCCCAGTGGAGGTACGTATGCGCTTCGAAGCATTTTCCTTTGGGTCCGTCTGTATTGACGGCGTGACTTATCAGCATGACGTGGTCATCGATCAGGGTGAGGTTCGCAAGCGAAAGAAGAGGCCATCCAGGCAATTCCGCGAAGCCTTCGGGCACACACCGCTATCAGTCAGGGAAGACATACCCTGGAATTGCAGCCAACTGGTTATCGGCACCGGCACCGGTGCATTGCCGGTGATGGAAGATGTGAAGCGAGAGGCCAGGCATCGCCACGTCAAACTGGTCATTCTTCCAACCGCCGAAGCCATCGCAAGGCTGGCGGAGCACCCCCGCGGCGCCAATGCGATCCTGCACCTCACCTGCTAGACACAATGTATTGACGCCAGCATCGAACTGGCCGCTTGCTTCATGCGCCGGGTGGCCATGATGTCCGACGCCGATGCCGCCCTCGCCGATAAGGAGGCGCCAGCATGGACAGCCAACCGATCACCGTCATCACCGGCGCGAGTCGCGGCCTGGGCCGCGCAGCCGCGAGCCATCTGGCCACCGTGGAAGGCCACCTGGTCGTTGCCACGGCGCGCAAGCCGGCGGACCTTGATGCGTTGCGAGCCCGGCTCGCGCTTACCGGCCACTCGCTCGCATGCCGGCCGCTCGATGTCACCGACACGCATTCGGTGGCCGCGCTGGCCAAGTGGCTGGCCGAACGCTTCGGCCGCGTGAACGTGCTGATCAATAACGCCGGCGTCTTGCTCGATCACGACAGCGCCAACTTGCTCGAACTGCCGCTCGAGACCTTGCGCACCACCCTGGAGACAAATCTCTTCGGCGTGCTGCGGGTCACACAGGCATTGGCGCCCCTGCTGCGCGCCAGCCGCGCCGGCCGGGTGGTCAATCTGGCTTCCGACATGGGCCAGCTCGCGGAGATGACCCGCGGCGTGCCGGCCTACCGTATCTCAAAGACGGCGCTGAATGCCGTCACGCGCATCCTCGCCGCCGAGATGGCCAACAGCGGCGTCAAGGTCAACTCGGTGTGCCCTGGCTGGTGCCGGACCGACCTGGGTGGCCCCGATGCACCGCGTTCTCCCGAGCATGGCATCGACACCGTCGTCTGGCTCGCGACGCTGCCTGAAGCCGGACCCAGCGGTGGCTTTTTTCGCGATCGCCAGCCGATTCCGTGGTAGCGTGGCGCGCCCGAACGCGCGCCTTGCCACTGCAGCGTTGACGCTTGTGCTATCTTGGAAAAGTCGAGCGTTCAATATCGGGGGACGCCAAATGTCAGTGATCGCACYGGACGAAAAAGCGGATTTCGTCGCTATCTTGCATCGTCACCAGCTTGCCGAAGCCGACTTTTTGCTTCAGGAAACCGACACGCCCGACGTCGTCGACGAGGTCTACCCTCTCCAGGGCTATGTCACCATCATCCGCAAGTCGACGCTCAAGGAAAGGGAATACCGAATCGGACATGGCACCGCTTGGACCATCGAATTTGAAAAAGATCTGGCGCGAGGTACGTTCGGCTGAACGGGATCGGAATCGGGAGTGGCCAAATCCGGGGGCGCTTTTTGTGCAGCATGGCCCCCGCACTTGAGATGGGCGGCCCTTTCGCTCGTCGTTGCTGATCGTTGATCGATCTGGAGCGGGGCCGATGGACCGCGCAGAGGCAGGCGTCGGGGAGACGCCGTCACGGTTCTGTCGCAGTAAGAGAGATCAGTCGCCAAGAAGGCCGCAGTGAATCTTGGCTTATGAGGCCAGGGAATAGAATTGCTGTGCAGCGGACACGGTGGCCCCACCGGAACGGTGCATCTGCCCCTTGGCGATCATATGCATCAACTCGATGCCGCCAAGGACAATGCGCGCGCATCGAAAGGCTTTGAAGCCAAGCATCGGTCGGGTGATGCGCTTGATCGYCCGATGGTCCTGCTCGACGATGTTGTTCAGGCGCTTGACCTGTCGAATGGCGATGGGCGTTTCCCGTTCGGCGTTGATGTCGTGCAGGGCCGCCAAGTTGGCCGGGCTGCCGTCGACGGTGACCGTGTCGGGCTGGCCGTGCTGTGCGATGGCCTTCTCGAAGAACCGCCGAGCAGCTGCCTTGTCTCGCTGGACGCGCAGTAGAAAATCGATGGTATGGCCGGCCTTGTCGACCGCCCGGTACAGGTATTTCCACTGGCCGCGCACCAGGATGTAGGTTTCATCCATGCGCCAGCTTTTGCCCACCGGGCGCTTGTGAGAGCGAAAGATCCTGTTCAACGCCGGCAGCAACTTCAGTGCCCAGCGGTGCACGGTCGAATGGTCCACCGAGACGCCACGCTCGGCCATCATCTCGTCGAGATCTCGCAGGCTCAGCGKATAGGCCACGTACCAGCGCACGCAGGTCAGCATCACTTCCAGCGGGTAATGCAAACGCTTCAAGACCTTCGCCACTTCCGGATTCATGGCCGCCACCAACACTCGCTGAGTCTGACACCAGCACATTCTATCGAAGGCTTACTGCGACAGAACCCCCTGGTGCGACGCCGCCGGGCCGTTTCCACAGGGAGATATGAAAAAGGGGCGCCGAAGCGCCCCCAAGGTTCAGTAGTGCTGGCGACACTGCATCACGTAAATGGTGCCGTCCTGAACGATGTAGACCAGGCGGTCAGCCTTCGTGATGCGGCGGGACCAGAAACCCGTCAAATCCCCCTTCAGTGGCTCCGGCTTGCCGGTGCCGGTGAAGGGGTTGCGGGCGATCTCTTCAATGAGACCGTTAATCTCGTCGACGATGCGCTGGTCGATCTTCTGCCAGTACAGGTAATCGTCCCAGGCATGGGTGGTCCATGCGACCTTGCAGTTATT
>NZ_JBFTSF010000186.1:0-12849 GCF_056399905.1 Cupriavidus sp. 01L46 | reverse complement strand
TGGCGGGGCTTGGTCTTTGGGGGTACTGCTAACGGCGGCAAGTTTGCGCCGGGGGGGCTGTCATTACGCTGTCAAATGGCTTTCAGTTTGATATCAAACGCTGTCGAAAGCCTGTCAGTGGGATGAAGGGGGATGGGGGGATTAGGGTTAGTACGGAGGGGTGTGATTTTGCGGTAACTTGGGGCAACCGTACGTGCGACTGCTTGACGGCAAAGTCAAAAGCTGAAAGTCAAAGGCAACTGCAGTTTCACCTCCCCTGCGGGGAGGTGAAACTGCAGTTGCCTTTGACCTTGAASTTAAGCAGTTGAAGCTGATTTTGCAGTTGCAGTTGCAGTTGCAGCGAGCATATCGCGATCTACGCCCGCCTGAAAAACGCACTAACCACCAACCCGGTTGCCGGCGGCGGCCGATTCGCCAACATCAACCTGCCCCCATTTCGCTGCAAGATCCGATTGACGATCGACATCCCCAGCCCGGCGCCCTTGGCTTCGCTGCGTGCGCCATCGAGCCGGTAGAAAGGCCTGGTCAGCAAGGGCAATTGCGCTTCCGGCACACCGCTGCCATGGTCGGCCACGGTCAGCACGGCTTCCTTGTCTTCGATGCGGGTGCTGATCTCGACCACGGCGACGCCGTTGTCTTCGTCCTTGGCGTAGCGGCGGGCATTTTCGACCAGGTTGTCCAGGATCCGCTGGACTTCCATGCGGTTGGCCACGGCCATGACGGGGTCGCCGGCGCGGACATGGACGCGTACGTCGTCGTGCGCGCCGTAGACGCCGACGGCGTCTTGCACGAGTGCGGACAGGTCGACGGGTTCGACCGTTTCCAGCGCGGGGCGGGCGTAGTTGAGGAACTGGCCGATGATGGCGTCCATCTGTTCGATGTCGGCGATCATGGCCTCGCGCGTGGTGTTATCCACGGGGGACATCTCGGTTTCCAGCCGCAGGCGCGTCAGCGGCGTGCGCAGGTCGTGCGAGATGCCGGCCAGCATGACGACGCGGTCGTCGTCGAGCTGGCGCAGGTCGCGCACCATCTGGTTGAAGCTGTGGTTGGCCTGCGCCACTTCGCTGGCGCCATGCTCAGGCAGGGTGGGCGGGTCGCCGCCGCCGCCGATGGCGCGTGCCGCGTTGGCCAGCCGCTTGAGCGGGTGGTTGACCAGCGACGTGATAAAGGCTGCGCCGATGATCGACAGCAATAGCGCGGCGATGCTCCACCATAGCCACTGGATGCCGGGCACGCGCTCGAACCGTTCGGGGCTGATCGCCACCCAGTAATCGTCGCCCTCGATCTCGAAACTCACCCATACGCCGGGAATGTCGTTCACGGTGGTGGCGATCACGGTCCCTTCGCCTAGCCGGCTTCGAATCTCCTGCTGCACCAGCTGGGTCAGGAAGGGGTTCGTGGTGGGCACGGAGAAATCGTCGTCTTTCTCGCGCGGGTAGACCTTGATGCCCTCGTTTTGCACCAGGTCGAGCAGCAGGAAACGCCGCCGCGCGGGATCGGAATAGAGCAGGGCGGCGCGCGTGAGCTTGACCACGCTGACCACTTGCATGGCGATCTGCTGGGCGCGCGGTGCGCGTTCGAAGAGCCGATAGCTCTGGAACCAGATACCCAGCGAGATCGCCAGCAATAGGGCGATCAGCATGAAGGTTCGCCAGAACAGCGAACCGAACAGGCGCGTAGCCGTGCGGCTGATGACAGTCGCCAAGATGCGCGGCGCCTTACTTCACGCCATCGGGGATGAAGACGTAGCCAAGGCCCCAGACCGTCTGGATGAAACGTGGGTTGCCCGGATCAGGCTCGATCAGCTTGCGCAGGCGTGAGATCTGCACGTCCAGGCTGCGGTCGAACACCTCGTACTCGCGCCCGCGCGCCATTTCCATGAGCTTCTCGCGCGACAGCGGCTGGCGCGGATGCCGGGCGAAGACCTTGAGCACCGAAAATTCGCCGGTGGTCAGGGTGATCTCTTCGTCATTTTTGGTCAGCGTGCGGGTAGCGAGGTTCAGCACGAAATCGCCAAAGGCAAAGGTTTCCGGGGTTTCGGAGGGCGCGCCGGGGACTTCGGCGGGGCCCTTGCGGCGCAGCACGGCGTGGATCCGCGCGATCAGTTCGCGCGGGTTGAAGGGCTTCGGCAGGTAGTCGTCGGCGCCCATTTCGAGGCCGACGATGCGGTCCACGTCCTCGCCCTTGGCGGTGAGCATGATGATGGGCGTCTGGTCGTTGGCGCCACGCAGGCGCCGGCAGATCGACAGGCCGTCTTCACCGGGCATCATCAGGTCGAGCACTAGCAGGTCGAAACGCTCGCGCAACCAGAGCTTGTTCATCGCGGTGGCGTTCTCAGCTACCAGTACGGTGAAGCCCTGTTCGCCAAGGTAACGGCGCAGCAGGTCGCRCAGACGGGGGTCGTCGTCTACGACGAGAATCTTGTGACTGGTATTTTCCATGGCGGTATCTTAGCGACAAACGCTTTCGGTCAAAATGGCTTAACAAAAGGTTACATACTTTACCCCGAGGTATGAAGGCGCGCATCCACCCTGCGTTTAAACTGCCGCATACCGTTTCCGTAGCCACTCCMGCGGGGATTTCGTGGGCGTCCGCCGTGTAGTTCACTGCCATGACGTGGCGAGGCGGGGCTACTGGATGTCCGGCTTCCGGCGGTCCTGTAACCACCGTTTCCGAAGCCAAAACCGCCATTATCAATGAAAGTCACCCGCAAGCGCGCCGGGCATACCTTTTCCCGTGCCGGCGCGACTGTTGCGCTGTTGCTTGCCGCTAGTGCGGGCTACCCGCAATCGCCCGGCATGGCGCATTTGTTCCCGGGCGCCGGCAAGCCAGCAGGCCGCGAGGCCGCCCCGCGTAACGAGCGCGAGCGCTACAGCCGCGATGAGGCGCGGGCGCGCGCCGGAAAGTACCGCGCCGAGCGTGACATGAACGAGCACCTGCCTCACGCATCCCCGAACGACAAGCTCTCGCCCGACGAGCGGCGCAAGCTGCGCCAGAACCTGTACGAACTCGGGCGGGAGATGTACCAGGGCGGCTAGGGACCAGGCGCGCACACATGCGTGCAGCTTGACACGATGCGCGGCGAGCGCGTATCGGCGTCCGTCCTACTTCAGCCCCATAGCCCCATAGCCCCATACCGCATAGTCGCTTAGCCGCCTGGCCTCACGGCAGGCCGGCGTGCGGCACTTCGACTTCCGTCATCAGGATATGGCCCAGGCGCGAAGCGCGCCGCTGCGCTTCGTCGAAGTTCGGCGCGGCGGCCAGGAACAATGTGGTGCCGCGCGGGCCACCCAGGGCGGCTGCGAAGATGCCCGTCCCGCAGGCAATTTCCTCATCGATGTGCCCGCCCGGCATTACCCGCAATACGCGATTGCCGATGGCGTCAGCCACCCAGAGCGCACCTTGCGCATCTTGGGCGCACCCGTCCGGCGCCACCTTCGCGCCGCCCAGCACCTCGCCGAGTTCCGATCCGGCCGGCTGGTTGCCGAAGCGTGCCCAGTCACGGCGCGGGCCCAGCGAGCCATCCGCGTGCAGATCGAAGGCCGAGATGCGATTGCCCAGGGTCTCGCCGACCACCAGGGACTTGCCGTCCGGCGTGATGACCGAGCCGTTGGGGAAGAACAGGCCATCGGCCACCACGGTCACCGAGCCATCCGGGTCGACCCGCGCCAGGCTCGCGGTGCGCATCGGGGCACCGGCCATCAGGTCAAAACCGAAATTGCCCACATAGGCGCGGCCGTACTGGTCCACCACCATGTCGTTGAGGTGCCCGCTGGCCACGCCGGACAGGTCGGCATGTACCACGAGGCTGCCGTCCGGCTCGCGGCGCAGCAGCTTGCGGTCGCGCATGGAGACGATCAGCAGGCGCCCGTCCGGTAGCCATCCCATGCCGGATGGCTGCTGCGGCACTTCGGCGATCTGTTCGACGGCGCCATCCAGGCTCACCGCTATCACCCGGTGGGTATAGAAATCCGACAGCCAGAGCCGGCCATCATGCCAGCGCGGTCCTTCCAGAAAGGTGTGTCCCTCCGTCAGGACCGATAGTTCGCGGTGCGCCATGCGGTGTCTCCGTTGTGATCTTTCGATCTTGTGATTGGTGGCCTACATCCAATACGATTTGTGCCGGGACCGCAAGCGCGCCGCGGTGGGGGTCAGGCGCGTGGCTGGAAATGCCGCAGGAAGTCGACGAAGACCTCGGCCGCGAGCTGAGCGTCGTCGGCCGTGATGGTTTCCAGCGGGTTATGGCTGATACCGCCGTTGCCGCAGCGCACAAACAGCATCGCCACGTCGGTCATGCGCTGCATCATCATGGCGTCGTGGCCGGCGCCCGAGGGCAGCTCGAACGCGTCCAGCCCGCGCTTTTTGAGCACCGCGCCGAACTGATCCATCAGCCAGCGCGCACAGGGCGCGTTGTTGACCGGCGTCACCCGTTCCACGCCGGCGCTGAGGCCGCGACGCTCGGCGATGGCCTGGATGCCGGCCACGATGTCGGCAATGGCGGCCTCGCGGATGCTGTCTTCACCCGCACGGATGTCCATCGAGAACACGCATTCGGCGGGGATGACGTTGCTCGACCCGTTCGGCACCTGCAACTGGCCCACCGTGCCAACCAGCGTAGGCACCTGCCCACAGCGCTGCTCTACCAGCAGCACCATCTCGGCCGCCGCCGCGGCGGCGTCCTTGCGCAGGGTCATGGGCGTGGTGCCAGCGTGGCTGGCCAGGCCCTCGACGCGGACCTGGAAGCGGCTACTGCCGGCAATCTGCGTGACCACGCCAAGCGGCAGGCCGTGGTGCAGCAGGACCGGGCCTTGCTCGATATGCACTTCGACAAAGCCATGCAGGGTGGCGGGGTCCACCGCCGCGGCGCGCAGCGCATCGACACCGCCCGCACCCGGCAGGCCAGAGGCGGCCAGGGCTTCGCGCAGGGTCACGCCGTCGGTGTCGGCACGATCCAGCAGGGCGGGGTCGAAGCGGCCGGCCAGCACGCTGCTGGCCAGGAAGCTGGTCTTGAAGCGCAAGCCTTCTTCCTCGGCAAAGCCCACGACCTCGAAGTGATAGGGCAGGCGGATGCCGGCCGCGTTGAGTGCCCCAACCACCGCCACGGGCAGCAGGATGCCTAGGCGGCCGTCATAGCGCCCGCCGTTGCGCACGGTGTCGAAGTGCGAGCCCGTCATCAGCACGCGCGCGCCGTCGCCCACGGCAGGATCGGCGGCGTAGCGGCCGATCACGTTGCCGATGGCGTCGATGCGGACCTGCATGCCCGCCGCCTCCATCCACGCCACTAGCTGGGCCTGCGCCGCGCGGTGGGCCGGGGTCAGGTAGGCGCAGGTCAGGCCGCCTTCCATATCCGAGAAGCGGGCCAGCGCCGCGGCCTGGTCGAGAATGGTCTGGCCAAGCGGGAGGAGGGGGGAGGCGGATCGGGTCATGGCAGCTCGGGTGGCTCAGGCAGTGAATGCAGTGAAAGCTGGTAGCGATGCAAAAGGCAGGACGTGGCGTTCAGCGGTTGCGCATCCACGTTTTCCAYGCGATCCAGAGCTTGCGCATGGGCGTGAGCGAAATGCGCTGGTTCAGCACTTGGAACTCACTCCCCTCCAGCTCGTCGAGCAGCGTCTGGTAGATCGCGCCCATGACCAGTCCGGCGCGCTGGGCGCGGCGGTCGGCAGTGGGCAGCAGCGCCAGCGCCTCGCGGTACAGCGTGCGGGCCTGCTCGGCCTGGTAGCGCATCAGCGTGACGAAACGATCGGAGTGCGTGGCCTGGTTGATCTCGGAGACTGGCACCTGGAAGCGCTGCAGCGTGTTGACCGGCAGGTAGATCCGGCCACGCCGGGCATCTTCGCCCACATCGCGCAGGATATTGACCATTTGCAGCGACAAGCCCATCTTTTCCGCGTACTCAAGCGTGCGCGGATCCGTCTGGCCGAGGATGCGGGCGCTCATGGTGCCGACCACGCCGGCCACGCAATGGCAATAGCGCGTGAGCGCGATGTCATCCAGGTAGCGCGACTGGTTGAGGTCCATCTCCATGCCTTCGAGCACTTCGTTGAACATCGGCTGGGTCAGCCCATAGGCTTGCACGTGCGGCTGCAGCGCCTTGGTCACGGGATGGGTCGGCGCGCCGTTGAACATCTGGGCGAGCTCATTGCGCCACCAGGCCAGCTTTTGATAGGCCACGCTGGCGTCTTGCGTGTCGTCCACGACATCGTCGACCTCCCTGCACCAGGCATAGAGGGCGGTAATGGCCTGCCGCCGCTCGGGCGCCAGGAACAGGAAGCTGTAATAGAAGCTGGAGCCGCTCTGCGCGGCTTTCTCTTGGCAATACTGATCGGGCGTCACGCCAGGCTCGGGTCGGTGAAATGGGGGGCTATGGGGGGCTTTATGCCTGCGCTGTCGCCGCGGCAACCTGGCCGGCGCGCGGTGGCCGGTGTGGCGAGTTGGCGCGATGCGCTAGCCAGGGGGCCTGCGCCAAGCGCCGCGATTTCCAGTCGTCAAGCCATTCCACGGCGGGTGGCAAGGCAGCGCGGGCGACGCGCGGAATTGTAACATCGCGCTCCCGGCCGCAACGGCCGTGGGCGAGAGCGCCGCCGCGCACTTCGGCCCGCGCGGATATCCGGCGCTGCGGCATTCGGCCGCGCCCGGCGCGATTCCTGCGCCCGACTTGGGATCCACGGTGGGTGGCCTGTTTGAAAAGTGCGTTTCCGGGATCCCCCTTCGCGTGCCATTTGACGCTTTCGGCTTCACGCCGTTACATTACTGACCGGCGAGTTATTAATCGCCGCCGCTCCGCGCCGTGCCTGCCGCAGTGCAAACCGTGCCAACAGTGCCACCCCAACAGTGCCACCGATCTAACGCTTAACTCATGCCAGTGCCTTATCCCGGGCCGGAAGTTGCGGCCATCGAAGTGCCTTTTTCCACGCTTTCCAGCGCGAACGCGTTCTCGGCCGGTTTGCGCATGCGCGGTCGCGGCGCGTTGGTGACCCTGCTGCTGCTCGGCGGGCTGGCGCTGGCGGGTTGCAGCCGTCAGGCAGAAAAGGCGCCGGAGATCCGCCCGGTGCGCCTGATGCAGCTGCAGCCGGGCGCAGGCAAGACGGAGTACGAGTTCTCGGGCGATGTGCGGCCCCGGATCGAGTCGCGGCTAGGCTTTCGCGTGGGCGGCAAGATCGCCGCGCGCCTGGTCGACGTGGGCGCCACCGTGCGCAAGGGCCAGCCGCTTGCCCGGCTCGATCCCACCGACCTTGGCCTGGCGGAAGCCGGTTCGCGGGCCCAGTACGACGCGGCCAAGACCGATCGCGACCTCGCCGAGGCTGATCTGAAGCGCTACAACGAGCTGTTCGCCAAGAAGTTCATCAGTGCGGCCGAGCAGCAACGCCGCCAGGCCACCTTTGACTCGGCCGCCTCCCGCCTGCGCCAGGCCGAGGCGGGGCTGCGCAACCAATCCAACCAGACCGGCTACGGCGTGCTGACCGCTGACGCCGATGGCGTGGTGACCTTGATCGAAGCGGAAGTTGGCCAGGTCGTGGCCGCCGGCCAATCGGTCGTGCGGGTGGCGCAAACCGCGGAGAAGGAGGTCGCGGTTGGCTTGCCGGAGGATCAGGTCGAGCGCCTGCGCGGCATCTCCGACGTCACCGTGCGCACCTKGGCCGAGCCCGGCCGGCCGCTGCCGGGCCGCGTGCGCGAGATTTCGCCAATGGCCGACCCGGTGACGCGCACTTACGCGGCGCGCGTCAGCGTGCCCAATCCGCCGGCCGATTTTAAGTTCGGCATGACCGCCGTGGTCACCTTCACCCGTACCGGCGACGATGCCGCGCTGCGTGTGCCGCTTTCCGCGCTGCTGCAAAAGCAGGGCAGCAACCAGGTCTGGGTGTACGACGCGGCAACGGGCGCCGTGCAGCCGGTCAACGTGACATTGGGCGAGCTCCAGGGCAATGAGATCCAGGTCAGGCAGGGGCTGTCGCCCGGCCAGACCATCGTCACCGCGGGCGTGCACCTGCTCAAGCCCGGGCAGAAGGTCAAGCCGCTGCAGGCCGTGGCGCCCACGCCGGCCGCGCGCAACTAAGGCGCCGGCATGGATCATTCCCGTTTCAACCTGTCCCGCTGGGCCCTGGAGCACCAGCCGCTGACCCGTTACCTGCTGGTGGTGCTATTGCTGGGCGGGCTCTTTGCCTTTTTCCAGCTCGGTCAGGACGAAGATCCGCCTTTCACCTTCCGCGTGATGGTGGTGCAGGCATTCTGGCCCGGCGCCACCGCCGAGCAGATCGCGGTGCAGGTCACCGACAAGATCGAGCGCCAGCTGCAGGAAGTGCCCTACGCCGACAAGATCCGCAGCTTCTCCAAGCCCGGCGAGACCACGGTGATCTTCCAGCTCAAGGACACCGCGCCGGCCAAGGACACCGCCCAGATCTGGTACACCGCGCGCAAGAAGGTCGGCGACATCGCGCAGACGCTGCCGCCGGGCGTGCGCGGGCCGTTCTTCAATGACGAGTTCGGCGACGTGTACGGCTCCATCTACGCGCTCTCGGCCGACGGCTTCAACTACAAGGAGCTGCGCGAGTACGCCGACCTGGTGCGCCAGCAACTGCTGCGCGTGCCGTCCGTCGCCAAGGTGTCGCTGATCGGGCTGCAGGACGAAAAGGTCTACATCGAATTCAACCAGGCGCGCTTTGCCCAGCTCGGGCTGGACATCAATGCGATCGCCGACCAGATCTCGCAGCAAAACAGCATGACCGCCAGCGGCGTGCTGGTGACCCCGGGCGATAACCTGCAGGTGCGCTTGTCGGGCCAGTTCGCCAACGTGGCCGACCTGGAGAACCTGGTGCTGCGCGGCCCCAACGGCATTGCCAATATCCGCCTGGGCGATATCGCCCATGTGTACCGCGGCTATGTCGATCCGCCGGCCAGCAAGATGCGCTTCCAGGGCAAGGAGGTCATCGGGCTGGGCATCTCGATGGAGCGCGGCGGCGACATCATCGCCATGGGCAAGAGCCTGCGTGCCGCGATGGATGGTTTGCGCGGGCAGCTGCCGGTCGGCATCGAGCTGGACCAGGTGCAAAACCAGCCCGAGGCCGTGGAGCGGTCGGTGGGCGAGTTCGTGCACGTGCTGATCGAGGCCGTGGTGATCGTGCTGGGCGTGAGCTTTGTCTCGCTCGGGCTGCATACCAAGCCGCTGCGCATCGACGTGCGCCCGGGCCTGGTGGTGGCGCTGACCATTCCGCTGGTGCTCGCCGTCACGTTCCTGTTCATGAACATCTTTGGGATCGGCCTGCACAAGATATCGCTCGGGGCGCTGATCGTGGCCCTGGGGCTGCTGGTCGACGACGCCATCATCGCGGTGGAGATGATGGTGCGCAAGCTGGAGGAGGGCTTCTCCAAGATGGAGGCCGCCACCTTCGCCTACACCTCCACCGCCATGCCGATGCTGACCGGCACGCTGATCACCGCCGCCGGCTTCCTGCCGGTGGGGCTGGCGCGCTCCACCGTGGGCGAGTACACCTTCGCCATTTTCGCCGTGACCGCGATGGCGCTGGTGCTGTCGTGGCTGGCCGCGGTCTACTTCACGCCCTACCTGGGCTACCTGCTGCTCAAGGCGCGGCCCGCCGGCGAGGGCGAGCAGCACGAGGTGTTTGACACGCCGTTCTACAACCGCTTCCGCCGCTTGGTGCACTGGTGCGTGACGTGGCGCAAGACGGTGATCGCCATCACGCTGGTGGCCTTTGGCCTCGGCCTCTACGCCTTCAAGTTTGTGGAGAAGCAGTTCTTCCCGGACTCGAGCCGGCCGGAGCTGATGGTGGAGCTGTGGCTGCCGGAGGGCACCAGCTTTGCGCAGACCGAGGCCGAGGCCAAGCGCTTCGAGGCCGCGCTGCGCGGGGACCGCGAGATTGCCAGCCTGACCACCTTCGTTGGCAGCGGCGCGCCGCGCTTCTACCTGCCGCTGGACCAGATCTTCCCGCAGACCAATGTGGCGCAGGTGATCGTGATGCCGGCCGAAGTCGCGCTGCGCGACCGGGTGCGCCAACGCGTGGTGGACCTGCTGGCGCGCGATTTCCCGCAGTTGCGCGGCCGCGTCAAGCTGCTGCCGAACGGCCCGCCCGTGCCCTATCCGGTGCAGTTCCGCGTGATCGGGCCGGACGCCGCCGGCGTGCGCAAGCTGGCTGATGAGGTCCGGGCGGTGATGAGCGCCAACCCCAACACCGTGGGGGTCAACGACAACTGGAACGAGAACGTCAAGGTGCTGCGCCTGGACATCGACCAGGACCGCGCGCGCGCGCTCGGCGTCAGCACTACCGCGATTGCGCGGGTGACCCAGACCGTGCTGACCGGCGTGGCGGTGGGACAATACCGCGACGGCGACAAGCTGATCGATRTCCTGATGCGCGCGCCGCGCAACGAGCGCGACGCCATGTCCGACCTGCAGAACATGCAG
The DNA here is from genome assembly GCF_056399905.1 of Cupriavidus sp. 01L46. Classification (NCBI taxonomy): domain Bacteria; kingdom Pseudomonadati; phylum Pseudomonadota; class Betaproteobacteria; order Burkholderiales; family Burkholderiaceae; genus Cupriavidus; species Cupriavidus sp. 01L46. Next base: position 2,432 of record NZ_JBFTSF010000186.1, on the reverse strand, counting down.
GTGCCCACCGCCAACGGCCGCGTGGTGCCGCTGACCCAGGTCGCGCGCATCGCTTTTCGCTCCGAGCCGGGCGTGATCTGGCGCGAGAACCGCGACTTTGGCGTGACCGTGCAGGCCGACGTGGTCGAAGGCATCCAGGGCCCCACCGTGACGGCGCAGATCAATCCCAAGCTGGATAAGCTGCGCGCGCAGTTGCCGGCGGGCTACCGCATTACGGTGGCCGGGGCGGAAGAAGAGAGCGGCAAGGCCGGCGCGTCGATCGCCGCGCAGCTGCCGCTGTGCATCTTCCTGATCTTTACGCTGCTGATGCTGCAGTTGCACAGCTTCTCGCGCTCGCTGATGGTGTTCCTGACCGGGCCGCTTGGCCTGATTGGCGCCGCCGCCACGCTGCTGCTGCTGAATGCGCCGATGGGCTTCGTCGCGCAGCTCGGCATCACCGCGCTGCTCGGCATGATCATCCGCAACTCGGTGATCCTGGTCGACCAGATCGAGCAGGACATCCGTGCCGGCGAGCCGGTGTGGGATGCCATCGTCGAATCCGCGGTGCGGCGCTGCCGCCCTATCATCCTGACCGCGGCAGCGGCCGTGCTGGCCATGATCCCGCTGTCGCGCTCCGTGTTCTGGGGGCCGATGGCGGTCGCCATCATGGGCGGGCTGGTGATTGCGACGGCGTTGACGCTGCTGTTCYTGCCGGCGCTGTATGCGGCCTGGTTCAGGGTCAAGGCGCCGGAGCCGGGCGGGGCGGTGCTGGCACGCTGAGCGCGCGCCCGGGCGTGCCCTGGCGGCAGAACCGCCGGGCACGCTCCCTATCTCACATCAGCTCGAAGCTGACATCCTGCGCGCCTTCCCACAGCACCTTGGTGCCCAGCGCGCGCAGGTTCTCCTTGCCTTCCACGATCGTCAGGAAATGGTTGCCCGCCAGCTGGCCCATCTTGCTGGCAAAGCAGCAGCTCCCATACGCCAGGATGATCTCGGTCTCGCTGTAGCCACCGGGATAGAACAGGATGTCGCCGACCGAGGGGTGGCTGGTGTGGTTCTCGAAATCCACGCCCAGCTTGAACTCGCCCAGCGGGATCCAGCAGCCTTCGCCGCTCCAGCGCACATGGATCAGCTTTTGGCGGTAGGGCAGCAGCTTGGTGAAGGCCGCCACGGTGAGGGGGGCGTCGGGATGGGTTTCGGCGACGAACTGGTAGCCGCCGGCGGTAATGCGGATCTTGGCCATTCAGGCTCTCCTGGGGAAATCGGGGTGGTCGTTCAACTTAGCGCGGCGACCAGCTTTTCGGCAAATGCGATCAGGCTGCGGTCGCTGCCGGCCGGGCCCATCAGCGAGATGCCTAGCGGTGCGCCCGCGCGGCCGGCCAGCGGCAGGCTCAGGTGCGGGAAGCCGGACAATGGTGCCAGGCACAGCGTTTGCGCCGACAGGTTGCGGTAGGTCTCGAGTTCCTCGCCGGCGGCGTCGGACAGCGGGGCAATGTCGGGCATGGTCGGCAGGATCAGGATGCCGTCGTTGCCAAGCAGCGCCGCCAGATGCGCGGTAAAGGCGCGGCGAATCGCGCTGGAGGCTTCGAACCGGGCTTCGGTGACGCCCTTGGAGAACGCGAACCGCGCGGCCACGTCGGGGCCGAGCTGCAGGCCGTATTGCTCGATCATGGCGCCGTCGGTCTGCCAGGCTTCCCAGCCCTGCACGTAGCGGAAGGCCCACCAGATGTCTTCCAGCGGGCGGTCCGCCACCGTGACGGGCGAGGCCTTGCCGAAGACGGCCTCGATGCCGCCGACCACCGGCAGCAGTGCGTCCAGCGCGGGGGCGGTGGGCAAGCGGAACAGGTCTTCGGCCAGCAGCAGGCGCGGGCTGGCGGKCAGGGGCCGGGGGTCGCTGCCGAGCAGCACGCCGGCCACGCGGGCGAAGGTGCCGATGTCGCGCGCGAAGAAGCCGCAGGTATCAAGGCTGTCGCACAGCGCCAGGGTTTGCGCCAGCGAGATCCGGCCAAAAGTGGGGCGGATGCCGAACAGCCCGCAGTGGCTGGCCGGCGCGCGCACCGAGCCGCCGGTGTCGGTGCCGAGCGCGAAGTCGCAGAGCTTGTTGGATACCGCCGAGGCCGAGCCGGAGGACGAGCCGCCGGTGATGCGCCCAGGCGCCGCGCCGTTCACCGGCGCGCCATAGTGGGCATTCTTCCCGTTCATCGAGAACGCCAGCTCATCCGTATGGGTCTTGCCGATGAAGGCCGCGCCGGCATCCAGTAGCCGCTGCACGGTGGGCGCGGTGGTGGACTTGATGCCCGACATGGCCAGCACATGGGGATTGCCGCCGCCGGTTGGGTAGCCGGCCACGTCGAACAGGTCCTTGGCGGCGAAGGTCAGGCCGGCGAGGGGGCCGCTGGCCGCATTGGCGACGGGTGCGTCAGGGTAGGGGAGGAAGGCGTGGGAGGGATGGC
>NZ_JBFTSF010000185.1:0-12906 GCF_056399905.1 Cupriavidus sp. 01L46 | reverse complement strand
ACTTGCGGCGCGGCTTCACGCAATTGCTTGAGCAGCGGGTGGGCCAGAGCGGCCTCGTCCACCACGCCGTCGAAGCGCTTGACCAGGAAGCCGGCGGCGCGGCTGGCAATGTTGACGTACTTGCCGATCAGGTCGCTGTTCACGCGCGCAATGAAGTCATCGAGGTTCAGGTCGAGGTCTTCCATGCTGGCATTGAGCTTGGCGGCGAAGTAGTAGCGCAGCCATTCCGGGTTCATGCCGGTGTCGATATAGCTCTGCGCGGTGATGAAGGTGCCGCGCGACTTGCTCATCTTGGCGCCATMCACCGTCAGGAAGCCGTGCGCGAACACGTTGGTGGGCGTGCGGTAGCCCGAGAAGCGCAGCATGGCCGGCCAGAACAGCGTATGGAAATACAGGATGTCCTTGCCGATGAAATGGTATTGCTCGGCGCTGGAGTGCGGGCCTACCCAGGCGTCGAAATCGATGCCCTTCTTTTCGGCCAGGTTCTTGAAGCTGGCGTAGTAGCCGATCGGCGCATCCAGCCACACGTAGAAATACTTGCCGGGAGCGCCGGGAATCTCGAAGCCGAAGTAGGGCGCATCGCGCGAGATGTCCCAGTCCGACAGCGTGGAAGCCTCGCCTTCGGCGCCCAGCCATTCCTGCATCTTGTTGGCCGCTTCCGGCTGGGCCAGGTCGGCCACCCACTCGCGCAGGAAGGTTTCGCAGCGCGGGTCGGACAGCTTGAAGAAGTAATGCGCAGAGGACTTGCGCACCGGCGTGGCGCCCGACACCACCGAGTACGGGTTTTTCAGGTCGGTGGGCACGTAGGTGGTGCCGCAGACTTCGCATGAGTCGCCGTACTGGTCCTTGGCGCCGCACTTCGGGCATTCGCCCTTAATGAAGCGGTCCGGCAGGAACATGTTCTTGACCGGGTCGTAGAACTGCTCGACCTCGCGCTCGGCGATCAGGTCCTCGGCCTTCAGCGCCAGGTAGATCTTCTCGGAGAGCTGCTTGTTCTCATCCGAGTCGGTGCTGTAGTAGTTGTCGAACGACACCATGAAGCTGTCGAAGTCGCGCTTGTGCTCGGTCCACACGCGATCGATCAGCTGCTTGGGCGTTATGCCTTCCTTCTCGGCCCGCAGCATCACCGGGGTGCCGTGCGTGTCGTCCGCGCCGACGTAGTAGACCTCGTTCGCCATCATGCGCTGGAAGCGCACCCAGATGTCGGTCTGGATGTATTCCACCAGGTGGCCGATATGGATCTGGCCGTTGGCATAGGGCAGGGCAGAAGTAACGAGGATGCGACGTGCGGTCATGGAAAAATTGCCGGTCAGGAGGGGGTTGGACGGAAAGGCGGGGGGCGTCGCCACCAAAGTCGGGCGGGCACCGTGAGAGGGCTATTCTAACAAGCGGGGCGGGCAGCGCGTGCACTGCGCAGGGGCGTGGCGGGAAGAGAGTGCTTTGGCTGGCGTTTAGTGACTTAAGATGCACTAAACAGGCTGCGGACAAAAAAAGCGCCGGTCAGAGCCGGCGCAGCTTTCCACAACGGAAAAGGAGGAGAAATCAGGTACCGCCCGGGAGGTCAGCCACCCATCGCGAGCCAGCAACGGTGACAAGCGGTACCTATTTCTATGACCGCATCATCTCTGAATTGGTTTCAAATAAATTTCGACCCGGCGATTTTGCGCGCGCCCGGCCTCGGTGGCATTGTCCGCAACCGGCTGGGTCTGGCCCCGTCCTTCGGCTGCCAGGCGGGGCCGGGCGACGCCTCGGTCACCCAGGTAGGTCGCGACGCTCTGGGCGCGGCGCTGCGACAGCTGCATGTTGTAGTTCGGGTTGCCGGTGCTGTCGGTATGGCCTACCACGGTGGCGGAGACGTCCTGTTGCTGGGCAAGGGTCTGCGAGACCTGGTCGAGCACCGAGCGGAACGACGGCTTGATGGTGGCGCTGTCCGTATCGAAGGTCACCTGGCTTGGGATGTTCACCTTGAGCGAGCCGTCCGGCTGCTCGGTGATCTGCGTGCCCGTGCCCGCCGTGTCCTTGCTCAGCTTGCCGCGGATTGCGTTCCAGTTGTAACCMGTGGCCCCGCCCAGGGCCCCGCCGACCGCCGCGCCGACGAGCGTGCCGGTGGTATTGCCGCCGATCAGGTTGCCCAGGCCGGCGCCGACCGCTGCGCCCACGCCAGTGCCGACCGCGGTCTGGGTGCCTTGTTCTGTGGCGCAGCCCGCGGCAAGGGTGGCGACAATGGCAAGGCTGACGAGCTTGAGTTTCATGCTTTCTCCTTCAGGACGAAGCGTTTTGTTTTGGCTGATTTTGACGTGGTGCGCGCAACACCGCTAGAAATAACGCGGAAGACACCCGAATACAAGGGCCTGGACCGTATTCACCGGGCTCGCGTTCCTGGCGCACTACAATAAGGAGATGATGCCGGGTGCACAAGCCTGTTGCTGTGACAGTTGTAAGTGCGTGTAATTCCACGTGCGGATCACGGGCCTGCCACCCTCGCGTTACCCTCACGTTACCCTTGCGCCGCACTTCGCTCATACTTTGATACAGTACGCGCCTTCCCCCATATTCCCATATTCAGTAGCGGAGATTGTCTTGAGCCTCACCGTCGACCAGGTTACCGAAGTCCTGCGCACCGTGATCGACCCCAACACGGGCCGGGATCTGGTGTCCACCCGTTCAGCTCGCAATGTGCGGGTCGAAGGCGGCGATGTGTCGCTGGAAGTGGAGCTGGGTTATCCCGGCAAGAGCCAGCTGGAACCGATTCGCAAGCAAGTGGTGGATGCGCTGCGCCAGTTGCCTGGCGTGGCCAATGCCAACGTGGCCGTCAGCATGAAAATCGTGGCCCATGCGGTGCAGCGCGGCGTCAAGCTGCTGCCGGGCGTCAAGAACGTGATCGCCGTGGCGTCGGGCAAGGGCGGCGTGGGCAAGTCCACCACCGCCGTCAACCTGGCGCTGGCGCTGTCCGCCGAGGGTGCCCGCGTGGGCATGCTCGACGCCGACATCTACGGCCCGAGCCTGCCCATGATGCTGGGCATCGATGGCCGCCCCGAGTCGTCCGATGGCCAGACCATGGAGCCGCTCGAAGGCCATGGCCTGCAGGCCAACTCGATCGGCTTCCTGATCGAGCAGGACAACCCGATGGTGTGGCGCGGCCCGATGGTGACCTCGGCGCTAGAGCAGTTGCTGCGCCAGACCAACTGGCATGATCTCGATTACCTGATCGTCGACATGCCGCCGGGCACCGGCGACATCCAGCTGACGCTGTCGCAGAAAGTGCCGGTGACGGGTGCTGTCATCGTCACCACTCCCCAGGATATTGCCCTGCTGGACGCCAAGAAGGGCCTGAAGATGTTCGAGAAGGTGGGCATCCCCATCCTCGGCATCGTCGAGAACATGGCTGTCTACTGCTGCCCGAGCTGCGGCCACGTCGAGCATATCTTCGGCGAGGGCGGTGGCGAGAAGATGTGCGAGGACTACGGCGTGGACCTGCTGGGCAGCATGCCGCTTAACCGCTCGATCCGTGAGCAGGCCGACAGCGGCCGGCCCACCGTGGTGTCCGATCCTGACAGCCCGATCGCCGAGCTGTACCGCACCATGGCGCGCAAGGTGGCCATCAAGGTGGCCGACCGCGCCCGCGATATGACCAGCAAGTTCCCCAGCATCGTGGTGCAGAACACCTGATCCCCATGGACACGCCAGCCGACTCCGCTGCAGGCAACCCGGCCCCCGACGCCGTGCCCGCCGGCCGGCCCGGCGTGACCATGGCCGTGGTGATGCACCGCGTGCCGCTGGCCAGCCGCTGGCAGCCTTGGAAATGGGAACTCGGCGCCGTGCTGCCGGATCTTGGCGAATTCGGCGCCGTGCCCCACTGCCTGGCGCAGGACGAACACGGCGCGCGCTGGCTGTACCCGGGCTACGCCGTCACGCTGTTCCGCGACGAGGCCGAGGGCTATTACCTCAACCTCACTTCCACCGCGCCCTGCTGGTTCGTGCTGTGGCGCATGGCAGAGGAGGGCGGGCAGGCTGCCGTGCCGACCTCGCGCGACGGCGAGCCGCTGCCGGTGCCGGTGACGGTGACACTGTCCTACAACGAGGCCGGACGCTGGCTCGACGCCGGCGAAACCGTCGAGAACGTGCCGCTGGCCCCTGACCAGCAGGAGTGGCTGCAAGCCTACGTGGCCCAGTACTACCACCCCGAGCCCAAGAAACGCCGCCGCCCGGAATCATTCAAGGCGCCGGAGGACAGGGCGCGCTACTGATGCAGGCAGGCCKCGCATGAGCGATGCTTCCTTCCTGTCGCGCTGGTCCCGCCGCAAGGCCGCGGCGCGCGACGGCAAGCCGCTTGAGGCTGAGCCACCCCTGCCGGCGGAGTCGTCCGTGCCTCCCGGCAGGGAGGCGCCGGTAGCCCAGGCACTGCCAGACCCCGTTCCACCTACCCCAGCCGCTGAACCGCTCCCCACGCTAGCCGATGCCGCCTTGCTGCAGCCGGGCGACAGCATCGCCCGCTTCGTCGTGCGCGGCGTGGACGAAGACGTGAAGCGCGCCGCGCTCAAGACCTTGTTCGCCGATCCGCATTTCAACGTGATGGACGGCCTCGATACCTATATCGACGACTACAGCCAGCCCGATCCGATTCCGCTGGATGTGCTGCGGCGCATGCGCCAGTCCGAGACGCTGGGGCTGTTCGCGCCCACCGACGAGGAACTGGCGGCGGCTCGCGCACAGCAAGAAGGGCCCGATGTGCAAGACGCTGCCCTGGCGACGCCCGAGCCATCTGCTGCATTGCCACAACCAGCCGGCGAGGCTGGGGAGGCCGGCATTGCCACCGCCACCGCCACCGATGCCGCCACCGATGCCGATGCCGGCTTGCCTCCTGCCGCGTCCCCGGCCGACCATTCCGCCCCAGGCAAACACGCGTAGTCGCTGCCCTCGGCGCGGCCTACAATAGGCTTCCCCCCACATTCCGCCGGCGGCAAGACTCCCGACAAAGGGAGCGGCCAGGCCGGCCAGCCGCACTCTCCATGCCGACGCTGATCTGCAATTGCAACGACACGATGCCGCTTGATGGGGCGGCATTGTCGGGCAATGTTCCCGCGCCCGCGGGTGGCGTGAAGACGCCACTCAAGGTCCATCACCTGCTGTGCCGCCGCGAGATCGGAGACTTCACCGCCGCGCTCGCCGGCACCGACGATGTCATCGTGGCTTGCACGCAGGAGCGCGCGCTGTTTACCGAGGTAGCCGCCCGGCGCCAGGCCGAGGGCACCATGACGGCGCCCGTGCGCTTCGTCAATATCCGCGAGACCGGTGGCTGGTCGCAGGGGGCGCGGCGCGACCCGAAAACCGCCAACGCCAAGATCGCCGCCTTGCTGGCCGCCGCCGCGCTGCCGGACCCGGATCCGGTGCCCGTGGTGGACTACCGCTCCGGCGGCGCCGTGCTGGTGCTAGGCCCCGCCGACCGCGCGATCCCCTGGGCCGGTAAGCTGGCCGAAGCCGGCATGGATGTTTCGGTGCTGCTCAGCGCCGCCGCCACAGGGGCCATGGCCCCGGCCGGCCTGCCCGCCTCGCGGGCATTCCCCGTGCACAGCGGCAAGCTGGTCAAGCTCGGCGGATGGCTGGGCGCCTTCGAGGCCAGCTGGGAGACCGGCGCGGGACGCAGCAACCCGATCGACCTGGACCTGTGCACGCGCTGCAATGCATGCATCGACGCTTGCCCGGAAGACGCCATCGATTTCAGCTACCAGGTGGACCTGGACCGCTGCCGCTCGCACCGCGCCTGCGTGAAGGCCTGCGGCGCCGCCGCCGCGATCGACTTCGACCGCCCGGGCGCCACTGCCACGGAACGCTTTGACCTGGTGTTCGACCTGGCCGACACGCCGGCCTTTCTCATGCACGCGCCGCCGCAGGGCTACCTGTACGCCGGCGCGGATGCGCTGCGCCAGCATGCGCAGGCATTGGCACTGGTCCAGCTGGTGGGCGAGTTCGAGAAGCCGAAGTTCTTCCAGTACAAGGAGAAACTTTGCGCGCATGGCCGCAACCAGACCACGGGTTGCACGGCCTGTATCGACATCTGCTCCACCGAAGCGATCCGCTCGCAATGGCACGACGGGCGCGGCCGCATCGAGGTCACGCCGAACCTGTGCATGGGCTGCGGCGCGTGCACCACGGTGTGCCCGAGCGGCGCCATCAGCTATGCCTATCCCAAGCCGGATCACCTCGGCGAGCGGCTGCGCACCCTGATCTCGACCTACCGCGCTGCGGGCGGGCGCGACGCTGTGCTGATGCTGCATGGCGAGGAGCACGGCAATGCGCCCATCCTGGCGCTGGGCCGCGCCGCGCGCGCCGGACAGGCCCACGGCATGCCACCTAATGTGATTCCGGTGGGGTTGTTCCACCCGGCTGCGTGCGGGCTTGAGCTGTGGCTGGCGGCCATTTGCTGGGGCGCTGGCCGCGTCGCCGTGATGCTCACCGGTGACGAGGCTCCGCAATACCGTACGGCGCTGGCCGGGCAGGTAGCCGTGGGGCAGGCCATTCTGGCGGGCCTCGGCTATGACGGCGAACGCCTGTCGCTGGTGGACGGCCCGGATGCCGCCACGCTGGATGCGCAACTATCGGCCTTGGCCGCGCCGGGGGGCGACCGGCCAGCCGCGCCACCCGCCGTGTTCCACGCTGCGGCCGCCAAGCGCGAGACGCTGGATTTTGCGCTTGATCATCTCGTGCGCAATGCGCCGCGCCCGGCCGCCAGCGTTGCGCTGCCTGCCGGGGCGCCGCTGGGCGCGGTGGCGGTGGACACCGGGCGTTGCACGTTGTGCATGGCCTGCGTTGGCGCCTGTCCCTCGCAAGCCCTGCGCGATAATCCCGAGCAGCCAGTGCTGGGCTTCCTGGAGCGCAACTGCGTGCAGTGCGGCTTGTGCGAGAAGACCTGCCCGGAAGACGCCATCACCCTGGTGCCGCGCTTGCTCACCGGTGAGCAAGCGCGGCGCACCGTGACGTTGGCCGAGACCCAGCCCTTCCATTGCATTCGCTGCGCCAAGCCGTTTGGCACCGCCCAGATGGTGCATGCCATGCTGGCCCGGCTGGCGAGCCACCCGGCGTTTGCCGGCGAGGCCGCCGAGCGCCTGAAGATGTGCGGCGATTGCCGCGTCGTCGACATGCTGGAAAAGAACGGCGGCGAGGCCAGCGGCAACGCCTTGCAATAGCCAAGCAGGCMATCCTTGAGAATCATCACGACATGACAGATTTCCAGCCTATCCAGCTGATCCCTCCGGTCGCCCACGCGGCGCCCGACGCAGAAGACACCGCCCGGGCGGACCTTTACGGCCTGCTGGCCACGCTGCTGTATCGCGCGCCGGATGCCGCTCTGCTGCACCATATCGCCGCCAACCGCGCGCACGGCGAGGACGCCGCCACGCCGCTGGGCGACGCCTGGAATGATTTGTGCGACGCAGCATCGGTCACCACGGCCGAGGAAGCCGGCGACGAATACCAGGAATTGTTCGTCGGCGTGGGCAAGCCGGAAGTCCTGCTGTACGGCTCCTACTACCAGACCGGCTTCCTCAATGAGCGCCCGCTGGTGGCGCTGCGCGACGACCTGGCGCGCTATGGCCTGGTGCGCCAGGACAATGTCAGCGAGACCGAGGATCACATCGCCACATTGTGCGAGGTGATGCGTTTCCTGGTGGCGGGCGAGGATGCCGGCGTGGCAAACCTTGCCGAGCAGCAGCATTTTTTCTCGCGCCATCTGCAGTCATGGGTGGAAACCCTGTGCGACAGCGCGGCGGCGCATCCGCACGCGCGCTTCTATGCCCGCGTGGCCGCGCTGCTCAAGGCCTTCATGGCGGTCGAGGCGATCGCGCTGGAAATGCATTGATCGCACGCAAGTTCTTGATTGCCATCATGGAAATCCCGTGGATCCATGGTCTTTCGGCACATATCATTCTAAAATAGGCAATAGCGTTCATAACAGGATTGGTAATCGGTCTGGACAGGCCGAGGAGCCCCCCAAAATGAAAGACAAGCAGCCGAAGGCCGCGCGCCGCGCCTTCCTTGCCGGCACCGGGGTTGTTGCCGCTGCCGGCGCCGCCGCCGCGCTGACGTCGCGCGGCCCGGCCATGCCCGCCGTGCCCAGCCTGGCCGCGGCCATTCCCGATGCCACGCCGACCGACGGCGACGGCTACCGGGTCACAGAACATATTCGCAAGTACTACCGGACTACGCTGGTGTGAGTGGTCGCGCCCGGCGCACGCCTCGCTCTACCTCGTTTCCATCCTGGGGTGATACATGATCTTGACCCGCAAACGCGCGGCGCAGGGCAGCGCATCTTCGCAACTGGCTAGCGGCTCGGGCGAGCGCGCTGGCGGCCGGCTCTCCGAGCGTCTGGCTGCGGGGCTGGCGGGTGCCATGCCCACCATGGACCGGCGCAGCTTTCTCAAGCGCTCCGGCATCGGGGTGGGCGTGGGGCTGGCGGCTTCGCAGCTGACGCTGCTGCGCCGGGCCGATGCCGCGGATGCGTCAGGTGCCGCCGGCACTGGCGAAGGCCAKGGCAATATCGTTGTGCGCCGCACCGTATGCGGTCACTGTTCGGTGGGCTGCGCTGTCGACGCCGTGGTGCAGAACGGCGTGTGGGTGCGCCAGAACCCGGTCTTCGATTCGCCGATCAACATGGGCGCGCACTGCGCCAAGGGCGCCGCGCTGCGCGAGCACGGCCACGGCGAGTACCGGCTGAAGTACCCGATGAAGCTGGTGAACGGCAAATACCAGCGCGTCAGCTGGGATCAGGCGCTCGACGAGATCACCGCCAAGATGAAAGAGATCCGCCAGCAGACCGGGCCGGACTCGATGTTCTTCGTCGGCTCCTCCAAGCACAGCAACGAAGGGTCCTACCTGCTGCGCAAGTGGGTATCGTTCTTCGGCACCAACAACACCGATCACCAGGCACGCATCTGCCACTCCACCACGGTGGCCGGCGTGGCCAATACCTGGGGCTATGGTGCGATGACCAACTCGTACAACGATATGCAGAACGCCCGCGCGGCGCTGTATATCGGCTCCAACGCGGCCGAGGCGCACCCGGTGTCGATGCTGCACCTGCTGCACGCCAAGGAGAGCGGCTGCAAGGTGATCGTGGTCGATCCCCGCTACACCCGCACGGCCGCGAAGTCCGATTACTACGTACGGGTCCGCTCGGGCACCGATATCGCATTCCTGTTCGGCGTGCTGTACCACATCTTCAAGAACGGCTGGGAAGACCAGAAGTACATCAACGATCGCGTCTACGGCATGGACAAGGTCAAGGAGGAAGTCCTTGCCAAGTGGACGCCGGACAAGGTCGAGGAAGTCTGCGGCGTGCCCGAGGCGCAGGTCTACCAGGTGGCGGAGATCATGGCCAAGAACCGGCCCAGCACGCTGGTGTGGTGCATGGGCCAGACCCAGCACACCATCGGCAACGCCATCGTGCGCGCCTCCTGCATCGTGCAGCTGGCGCTGGGCAATATCGGCGTGTCGGGCGGCGGCGCCAACATCTTCCGCGGCCACGACAATGTGCAGGGCGCGACCGACGTGGGCCCCAACCCGGATTCCCTGCCAGGCTACTACGGCCTGGCCACTGGCGCGTGGAAACACTATGCCGCGGTGTGGGGCGTCGACTACGAATGGATCAAGAAGCAGTACGCCTCGCAGGCGATGATGGAGAAGTCCGGCACCACGGTGTCGCGCTGGATCGATATCGTTACCGAGAAGCCTGAGCTGATCGACCAGGACAACAACGTCCGCGGGGTGTTTTTCTGGGGCCACGCGCCCAACTCGCAGACGCGCGGGCTGGAGATGAAGAAGGCGCTCGACAAGCTCGACCTGCTGGTGGTGATCGACCCTTATCCGTCGGCCACCGCCGCGATGGCCAATATGCCGCCGGCGGAAGGCGACAAGGTCAACCCGAACCGAGCGGTCTACCTGCTGCCGGCCTGCACGCAGTTCGAGACCACCGGGTCCTGCACGGCCTCCAACCGCTCGCTGCAGTGGCGCGAGAAGGTGATCGAACCGTTGTTCGAGTCAATGCCGGACCACACCATCATGCAGGCCTTCGCCGACCGGCTCGGCTTTGGCAAGGAGCTGTCGAAGAACTTCAAGCTCAACGAGGTCAAGCGCGCGGGCCGGACCTGGATGGAGCCCGAAGTCGAATCCATCCTGCGCGAGATCAACGCCAGCAACTGGACCATCGGCTACACCGGGCAATCTCCCGAGCGGCTCAAGTCTCATATGCGCAATATGGAGAAGTTCGACGTGCGCACGCTGCGTTGCCTGGGCGGAAAGGATCCGCTGACCGGCTACGACCTGACCGGCGATTATTTCGGCCTGCCGTGGCCGTGCTATGGCACGCCGGAGCTCAAGCACCCCGGCTCGCCCAACCTGTATGACACCAGCCGCAACGTCATGGACGGCGGCGGCAACTTCCGCGCCAACTTCGGCGTGGAGCGCGACGGCGTCAGCCTGCTGGCCGAGGACGGCTCATACTCGAGGGGCGCGGACATCACCACCGGCTATCCGGAGTTCGACCACGTGCTGCTCAAGAAGCTGGGATGGTGGGATGAGCTGACGGACGCCGAGAAGCAGAAGGCCGAAGGCAAGAACTGGAAGACGGATTTGTCCGGTGGCATCCAGCGCGTGGTGCTGAAGAATCATGGCTGCCACCCMTTTGGCAACGCCAAGGCGCGGGCCATCGTGTGGAACTTCCCCGACCCGATCCCGCAGCACCGCGAGCCGCTGTATTCCACCCGGCCCGACATGGTCGCCAAGTACCCCACGCACGACGACAAGATGGCGTTCTGGCGGCTGCCCACGTTGTACAAGTCGCTGCAGCAGCGCAACGTGGAGAACAAGCTCTACGAGAAATTCCCGATCATCCTCACTTCCGGCCGCCTGGTCGAATACGAGGGCGGGGGCGAGGAAACCCGGTCCAACCCGTGGCTGGCTGAGTTGCAGCAGGAGAATTTCGTCGAGATCAACCCGCGCGCGGCGTCCGATCGCGGCATCCGCAACGGCGACTTCTGCTGGGTCAGCACGCCCACCGGCGCGCACATCAAGGTGCGCGCGCTGGTGACCGAGCGCGTCGGCGTGGATACCGCCTTCATCCCGTTCCACTTCTMTGGCTGGTGGCAGGGCAAGGACCTGAAGGACTACTACCCGGAGGGCGCGATGCCGATCGTGCGCGGCGAGGCCGTCAACACGGCCACCACCTACGGCTATGACTCGGTGACGATGATGCAGGAAACCAAAACCACGATCTGCCAGATCGCACGGTTCGCCTGATCGAGGGCAAACGCGAGAGCAAGGGCAAGGAACGACCATGGCACGCATGAAATTCATCTGTGACGCCGAGCGTTGCATCGAGTGCAACAGCTGCGTCACCGCCTGCAAGAACGAGCACGAGGTGCCGTGGGGCGTCAACCGGCGCCGCGTGGTGACCATCAACGACGGCATCGTCGGCGCCGAGAAATCGATCTCGGTTGCCTGCATGCACTGCTCGGACGCGCCTTGCATGGCGGTGTGCCCGGTCGACTGCTTCTACCGTACCGACGACGGTGTGGTGCTGCACGACAAGGACGTCTGCATTGGCTGCGGCTACTGCTCCTACGCCTGCCCGTTCGGTGCCCCCCAGTTCCCCAGCGCCGGGACCTTCGGCGTGCGCGGCAAGATGGACAAGTGCACGTTCTGCGCCGGCGGGCCGGAGAAAAACGGCAGCGACGAAGAATTCGAGAAGTACGGACGCAACCGGCTGGCCGAAGGCAAGCTGCCGCTGTGCGCGGAAATGTGCTCGACCAAGGCGCTGCTGGGTGGCGACGGCGACGTGATTGCCGACATACTGCGCAACCGCGTGATCAAGCGCGGCAAGGGCGGCGATGTGTTCGGCTGGGGCACGGCCTACGGCAACAAGGGCGCCGCGCAGGGTACCGCGGGCGCGGCGCCGCCCGCCGCGCCCCCCGCTTCAGGAGCGCAGCCATCATGACCCGCCTGTTGCTGATCCTGCTGGCCGCCGGCTGCACCGCGCTGGCCGCCTGCGGCGAGCGCGCGCAGACCGCCACGGCGGCGTACAAGAAATCCGACGCGCCGGCGTACGAGGGCGCGCGGGGCGACCCCTTCGTGGCCAAGGGCTGGACGCCGGGCGACAAGACCAGCTGGCAAAACCAGATCCGCGAGCGCAACCAGTACCAGAACGAATACAACCGCACGCCATGACAGCGGCGATGCGAAGCCCGGGGCGCACCCTGGCCGACCCGACGGAGGGCCTATGAAGCCGATGCACAATCCTGGCTGGTTCCGCTTCCTGGCGGGCGTAGCCTGCGCGCTGGCCTTGCTGGCCGTGCTCGCCATGCTGGCATCGCCAGGGGCCGCGCGGGCGCAGGCTCCCCAGGCCGCCTCCGCGCCACAGGCCGCCGGCGCACCCGCCGATGCCAACAACCCCGCCACGCATCCGGCCCAGCCCTTCGCGGGCATTGCCTCCGAGAATATCTTCAACGTGCCGCGCCGCGACCTCGCGGCCGAGGCGCAAGCCCAGCAGGCGCGTACCAAGGCGCAGCCTGGCAACAATGCGCCGGTCTGGCGCGAGGCGAATTCCGACCAGGCGCACTACAGCAGCCTGCCAGCCAAGGAAGCCGGGGTGCTGATCCAGCGCACCGGGCAGAAGTGGCGCCTGTTCCGCAACGGGGTGATCACCGTCTGGGGCGGCTGGCTGATCGTGGTCGTGCCCGCCGCGATCCTGGCCTTTTTCTTCTGGCGCGGCACGATCCCGCTCAAGACGCCGCGTACCGGCCGCATGATCCAGCGCTTCACGCCGCTGGAGCGCATGGTGCACTGGACCATGGCGATTTCATTCGTCACGCTGGCGGTCTCGGGCATCGTGATGCTGTTCGGCAAGCATTTCCTGCT
>NZ_JBFTSF010000184.1:0-12927 GCF_056399905.1 Cupriavidus sp. 01L46 | reverse complement strand
GGGCGAAGTGCTGCGCCGTTTCGGGTGTGGCTGGTTTCGTGGTTTTGTCTCGGAGGACAAGCACCGTGAGGTGCGAGCGCGGCCCTCGCGAACCGGGCCACGGTGCCCACCACGAAACCAGAGGRGKYGATAGCAAGGTGCCGCYCGCGCCGGTACGGCAGGGCACCAAATRGCCGGGCGGCYACCGTCAGAGACAAAACCACGAAACCACCGATGCAGGCAGGATCGTGGCGCTGCGCACCGCGAACGGCAGATGTGGGAATGGTCACCGCACACGAGGTCAGGGGCCGCACCACGTGACCATTGGGTCATGCAGTTGCGATGTCCTCTGGGCCGGTAGGATCGGCTAGCCAACACTCCGGGCCGTACGACGCAACCACCAAGGCAAAAACAGYCTTATTGCTCTGCTCCCGGCAGGGCGGCTTTCTTTTCGTTAGTTTTCTTTGCCGGTCAAAGAAAAGTGACCGGCAGCCCCCGCAGGGGGATGTCGTATGGCCCTTGGGTGCAAAAACCATCGCCGCTCAAAAAACAGCGACCAACCCCAGCAGGGCGATGTCGTACAGCCCTTGCGCCCAAAAGCCAACGCCGCAAAAAAACGACCACAAACGTCAATCAACCATCTATCCATCCATCCCAAATTCAATCCGTCGTACTTGGACTCCAAAACGCCTGATGAATATGCTCCGACTCCGCCAGCTCCGCCATCAATCGATCCAGCACATCCCCATCAACGG
This sequence comes from Cupriavidus sp. 01L46, assembly GCF_056399905.1. NCBI lineage: Bacteria > Pseudomonadati > Pseudomonadota > Betaproteobacteria > Burkholderiales > Burkholderiaceae > Cupriavidus > Cupriavidus sp. 01L46. The sequence continues at coordinate 12,193 of NZ_JBFTSF010000184.1, read as the reverse complement.
ACGTTGACGTGAGCACCGCTTCAATCTCGACATCGCTATCCCCGAACGCATGCACCTCCAGGTCCCGGGTCGGATAGTTCCCCGCCTCCAGCGTATCTTCGAGCAAGCGCAACGCCAGCTTCTGCGCGGAGCGCGGCGCGATGACGTAGACCGTATTGGTCACCTCCACCGCGGTCGTATCCATTGGCTGCTGGTTGATGCGATTCACCACCGGTCGCAACAGGGTATTGGCCGCCAGCACAAACAGGCAGCCCAGCCCGGCCTCGAGAATCAGGTCCGCCCCCGCACTGGCGCCGATCGCCGCCGATCCCCATAGCGTGGCCGCGGTATTCAACYCCCGCACATTGCCTTCCTCCCGCATGATCACGCCGGCACCGAGAAAGCCGATGCCCGAGACCACATAGGCCACCACGCGCACCGCGCCGTCGTGCCCGGCCATGCGGTTGGCCATGTCGACGAAGATGGCGGCGCCTACCGCCACCAGCACATTGGTGCGCAGGCCGGCCRTGCGCTGGCGGATCTGCCGCTCATAGCCGATTACCGCGCCAAGCACGAAGGCGGTGGTCAGGCTGACGGTGGTGTCGAGCAGCGAGTCAAGGTTGATGTTTTGAAAGGCTTGGAGGGACATGATGGTTTCCCCGGGCTTGAAAGTTATTGTTATGGAACCGCTTGCGTCTTTTTACGCCGGCCAGGTGTCACGCCGATGTCATCGGCGGCGCCTTTCGCGCGAGCATCGCGAAAGGCGCCGCCCATCGCTTATTGCCAGCCAAAGCGCCGGATATAGAACCGCTTGACCGCCGTCACCAGCAGGGCGTAGCCCAGCACGATGCCGATCATCCAGGGAAAATAGCCGGGCGGCAATGCCTCCAGCTTGAAGTACGCCGCGAGCGGGCCCATTGGCAGCCAGATGCCCACGGCCATGATGGCCACCGTGGCCAACGTCAGCGGCCAGGCCGCGCGGCTCTGAATGAACGGCAGCTTGGGCGTGCGGATCATGTGCACGATCAGCGTTTGCGTGAGCAGCCCGATCACGAACCAGCCGGACTGGAACAGCGCCTGCGCCTCCACGTTGTTGGCGGCGAACACGTACCACATCACCACATAGGTCGTGATGTCGAAGATCGAGCTGATCGGGCCGAAGACCACCATGAAGCGGCCGATGTCGCCCGGGTTCCAGCGCAGCGGCTGCGCCACCAGTTCCTTGTCCACGCGATCGAACGGAATCGCGATCTGCGAGACGTCGTACAGCAGGTTCTGCACCAGCAGTTGCAGCGGCAGCATCGGCAGGAAGGGCAGGAAGGCGCTGGCCACCAGCACCGAGAACACGTTGCCGAAGTTGGAGCTGGCCGTCATGCGGATGTACTTCAGCATATTGCTGAAAGTGCGCCGGCCTTCGATCACGCCTTCTTCCAGCACCATCAGGCTCTTTTCCAGCAGGATGAGGTCGGCGGCTTCCTTGGCGATATCCACCGCGCTGTCTACCGAGATGCCGATATCGGCCGCGCGCAGCGCGGGCGCATCGTTGATGCYGTCACCCATGAAGCCAACCACATGGCCGTTGGCGCGCAGCGCCAGCACCAGTTGCTCCTTTTGCAGCGGCGACAGGCGTGCGAATACGTCGTGATCCTCCACGGCACGGGCCAGCGTGGGGGCGTCCATCTTCTCGATGTCCGGCCCCAGCAGCACGCGCGTGACGGGCAGCCCCACTTCGCGGCAGATCTTGGCGGTGACCAGTTCGTTGTCGCCGGTCAGCACTTTCACCGTGACGCCGTGCTCGGCCAGGGCCTTGAGCGCGGGCAGCGTGGAATCCTTGGGCGGATCGAGAAAAGCGATGTACCCGACCAGCGTCAGCTCGCATTCATCGRCCACGCCGTACTGCGTTTGCGTGGTGGGCGTTTCCTTCATGGCCACTGCCACCACGCGCAAGCCTTCCTCGTTGAGGTCGTGCGTCACCTGGCGCACGCGCGCCAGCATCTCGGTGTCCAGTGCTTGCGCCACGCCATCGATCTGCACGCGCGTGCAGATGCCCAGCATTTCCTCCACCGCGCCTTTGCAGATCAGTTCGTTGTGATCTTCGCGCTCGGCCACCACCACCGACATGCGGCGCCGCTCGAAATCGAACGGGATTTCATCGACCTTGCGGTAATGCTGCGTCAGCTTCAGCTCGCTTTGCAGCTCCACGTGATCGAGCACCGCGCGGTCCAGCAGGTTCTTCAGGCCGGTCTGGTAGTAGCTGTTCAGGTAAGCGTGCTTGAGCACGTCGGTGCTGATGCGGCCCAGCACATCGGTGTGGCGCTCCAGCACGATCTTGTCCTGCGTCAGCGTGCCGGTCTTGTCGGTGCACAACACGTCCATCGCGCCGAAATTCTGGATCGCGTCGAGCCGCTTCACGATGACCTTGCGGCGCGACAGCATCACCGCGCCCTTGGCCAGCGTGGAGGTCACGATCATCGGCAGCATCTCGGGCGTGAGCCCTACCGCGACGGACAAGGCAAAGAGGAACGCCTGCGTCCAGTCGCCCTTGGTAAATCCGTTGACCAGCAGCACCAGCGGCGCCATCACCAGCGCGAAGCGGATCAGCAGCCAGCTCACCTGGTTGACGCCAGCCTGGAAGGCTGTGGCCGACCGGTCGGTGCTGGTGACGCGCGCGGCCAGCGTGCCGAAGTAAGTGTGGTTGCCGGTGGCGAGCACCACGGCGGTGGCGGCGCCCGAAACCACATTGGTGCCCATGAAGGCGATGTTGGCGAGCTCCAGCGGGCTGTCGTGGCGATCGCGCAGCTCGGCGAATTTCTCCACGGGCAGCGATTCGCCCGTCATGGCCGCCTGGCTGATGAACAGGTCCTTGGCCGCGATGATGCGGCAGTCGGCGGGAATCATGTCGCCGGCCGAGAGTGCGACCAGGTCGCCTGGCACCAGCTTGACGATAGGCACTTCGATCTTGTGCGGCGGGCGGGAATGCACGTGCACGTTGAAGTACTCCGCGCTGACGGCGGCAACGCCGGCCGCAAGGTCCCGCCGGATCACCGTGGCGGTGGTGCTCACCATGGCCTTGAGGCTCTCCGCAGCCTGGTTTGAGCGCCGCTCCTGCACGAAGCGCAGCAGCGTGGACAGCGTCACCATGGTGCCGATGACGATCGTCGCCTTCATGTCCTCGGTGAAGTAGGAAATCGCCGCCAGCAGTGTCAGCAGCAGATTGAACGGGTTGCCGTACGAATGCCACAGGTGCAGCCACGCCGGCAGCGGCTTCTCATGGTCGACTTCGTTCGGGCCGAACTGCTTGAGCTTGTCGTCCGTCTCGGCGCTGGTCAGGCCGTCCTCGTGGGAGTGCATGCGTACCAGCACGGCCGGCACGTCCTCGCGCGCGGCGCGCTTGAGCGATTGTGCCAACTGCTCCGGCACGGTGCGCGACGGCCCCGGCTTGCCCAGCGACTCGAACATCGCCAGCCGGCGGAAGTGGTGGGTCGCCCGGCGCGTGCGCAGGAAGGCGACGAAGAGCGTTTTCATCAGGTTCATCGGTGCGGTTTCCCAAAAGTCCCGGCGTGCCGGGGCGGCGATGCTGGAGTGAGACGGGGAGCGGCAAAGGCAGGCGCGTCGCGCCGCCTGCGCCGGATGCGGTGAGTGTGAAACGGCGCGCGCGTCAGCCCGGCCGGGGCTGGTGTGCGGCATGGCGCGCGCGGGGCAGGGCCAGCGTGAGCAGGAGGACGGCGGCGCTGCCTGGCCCGCGGGCATGCCAGCGCAGGATCTGCAGCGCCAGCAAGGCATGTTGTGCGATGAAGAGGGACGGCATGGGGCCTCCTTGCGCTAACGCTCGATGGCGCGCGCAGGCAACGGCGGATATCGCATCGCGAAACTGCGGACGAACGCATTCTCGCGGCGGGATAGCCGCAGGCATTTGCAACGAACTGGGAGGGGGTCGCACGGAGAACCCGTGCAACGGACCACTACCCGCCGGTATCGGCTAGGCAGTGGCGGTAAGACGCCTGGACTTGCCTAGCCGTTCAAGGTTTGGCCGTAAGGCCAACTAGAACAACTGTCCATGGAGATGACTCCGAAGCGATAACGGGGCGAAGGGTAACAAAGGCGGCGCGCGCTTGGCAATCTTTTTCTTCCGGCTTTTTCCGCCGAATAGGACACGTCCTAAACTTTGCGTTTTTCGTGCCGTAAGGCAATGCGTATGCGCTGGTCCTGCGAGACGATCGGCGTGCCTTCGATGCGCCTTCCACGCGTATGTGTAGTAGCGCCTCGCACCAACCTTTGTCAGAATAGGGGGCTGCCATTTTCCCGGCGTTGGGCAAAGCACCGCCAGACGTTCAGCCACTCGGATGCTCACGCATGGTTCCGGCATCCGAGTCAACCACCGCGTCGGCTCGCGGCATCACGCTGCGGMCTGCCAGCATCGAACCTCTTCCGTTCCCTGTGTTCCCAACCTGCCAGAAGCCTATGACCACTGTGCTCCCGAGTGAAACGCAGGATGCCGTGCGCAAGCTGATCCTGCTGATTTCTCTGCATGACCAGGACGCCGCGGACAAGTACTGGACCGCGTTCCAGCATGCGCTTGCGCGCACCGAGACTGGCTGCGAGGGCCATATGCTGCTATGGCCGCTGACCGAAGCGATCGGCGCCGCAGGCTTCTACGTGGAATGGAAAGATACGGCCGCCGTGGTGCGCGGCGTGCAAGCCATGTGCGACCGGGTCGGCCTGCGCGTGGACTGGGGCGCGCCCGAGCCGCTTGCGGCGACCTTCCTCGCGGGCAAGGATGTGCCCGGCCTGATGGCGATCGCGCAGGTCTCGTTGCAAGCGGCCGGCTTTACGCTGTGGTGCTGGGACACGCAGGCGGACGCTTACGCGGGATGGATGATCCGCAGCGCGGACGAGCCGGTGCTGGCCGAGCTTGCCAGGCAGCTTCACCTGATGATCGATCCCGCCGACGAAACCTACTGAGCCGGCTCAGGCTCAGCGTTCACATTTGTTGACATTTGCACCGGGTGGCCGCGAAAGCCTCGTGGCCGTCCGATGCTGGCTCGGCAGCATGCCTGCGCGCTTTGCGCGTTGCAGCTGCCTTTCGACAGAGCCGGATCGTGCGACCCACGCGCGATCCATGCGCGTGCCAGGCGCGTCGTCTTGCGGGATAGCCAAACGGATGAGGCGCGGCGACACAGTTGTTTGCGTTTGCAAAATGGGGGAGCCGCTAACCTGTTGGCCGGGGTGTCCAAAACGGCATCCCTGACCCGCAGGCAGCGGTGCCCCTTGCTGCCGATTTGCCCGCCAGGCCATGTCTCATGGCCTGGCTTTTTTCGCTGCGCGGGCTCGGCCGCGCCAGCGCAAAAGCGCGCCAACACGATATGGCACAATGCCTTCTTGCATTTTGCCGGGGCCACGGCGAGCGCTGCGGCGCTTCGCGCACATGGCTACGGTTCGCCCCCATTTCCTTTGCTTGAGAATCATTCCGGATTGCCCCTGCAACGCGCCAGAGAGCGCCCGAAGTGGCGAGCCGGACGCCCCGCATGCGCTTTTCCCATTTTGTTCATCTCGCCGCCGGGACCCTGGCGTGCTGCCTGAGTCTCGCCGGAGCGGCCGCGCCGGTAGCCCCGCCGGCAGCCCCTTTCGATACGTCGGCGAGCGCGCTGCCCGCGATCCAGCTGGCGGCCCTGCGCGCGCAGCGTCCGCTTCCCCCCATCCGCTTCCTGCTCACGTTCGATGACGGCCCCGATGCCGGCGAGGATGGCAGCACGCCGCTGATTCTGCGCCAGCTTGCCGACAACCCGGTGACGCCGGGCATCAAAGCGCTCTTCTTCGTGCAGACCGCCCACCCGAGGCGTGGCGGCGGCGAGGCCGGCAAAGCGCAGATGCACGCTACCTGCCTCGCCGGCCATCGGCTGTCCGTKCATAGCGGGTTGCCGATCGGGCATCTCTCGCATACGCGCATGTCGCCTGAAGAACTGGAGGCGTCGCTGCTGTCGGGCGAGGCCGACATCATCGCGCAATGCCGCGGCGCGGCCCAACTGGTACGCCCGCCCAACTGGGCCTACAACGATGCGGTGCAGGCGGTCTACCGCAAGCTCGGCCTGGGCATGCTGATGTCGGACGTGAACGCGCGCGACGGCAAGATCTACGGCTGGCATATCAGCCTGCGCCGCCGCTCCCATATGAATAGCGAGCTGGCGCAGGTCAAGGTGGCCATCGCCGAGCAGCGGCTGCCATCCATGGGGGGCGTGGTGCCGATCGTGGTGAGCTTTCATGACACCAACGACTACACGGCCTCGCACATGACCGAGTACCTGCAGATCCTGGTGGAAGAAGCCCGGGAGAACGGCCTGGTGCTGGCGGACCCGCCGTTCTACACGGATGCCCGGGTCGCGGAACGCGCCGCGCGGCTGCGCGCGCAGTCGGGCGTGTATGCGCGCGACAGCTGGCCCTGAGGCCTTGGCGGCAAGGAAATCGCAGGCGGTTCCTGGCCTGGGATAGGGGGGCGCCCGCAACGTACAATACTGCGCCGGGACCCGCTGTGCCCTGCCGATCCGCCTAACCCAACTGCCGCCAATCACAATGGAAAGCGTCGTCACCGAGATTTTCTTCCGCCTTTCCACGGCGTTCTTCTGGCCGGTCGCGCTGGCGTTGCTGGTGCTGTTCGTGCTCTCGCTAGCCGATCTCGGCAGCCTGATCGTGCAGTCCCGGCGCCGCACCGTGGCGCCGCGCAGCGATCTGCCCGCGCTGGCCAATACGCTGGCCTCGAGCCTGCAAAATGGCAAGCCGGCGCAATTGGATGCGGCATTGCTGTCGCCTTCGCTGGCCCGCTTTTGGGGCATGCTGGAAGAACGGCTCGCCCGGCTCGATTCGCACGAACACCTTGATCTGTGGCTGGACGAAACGCTGCAGCGCGAGGAAATGCGCGTGGCCAACCGGCTTGACCTGACCCGCACGCTGGTGCGCATCGCGCCGATGCTGGGCCTGGCCGGCACCATCATCCCGCTCGGGCCGGCGCTGCAATCGCTGCTCGGCGGCGATATGGCCGGCATGGTCAACCACCTGGTGATCGGCTTTGGCGCGGTCGTCTGCGGGCTGGTGCTGGGCGGTATCGCCTATGTGCTGACGCTCACCCGCGAGCGCTGGGCGCGCAGCGATCTCAAGGAAATGGAAAACCTGTGCGAGCTGGTGCTGCGGGCCATGCCCGAGCCAGTGGCGCCCGCAGCACACGCGCGCGCCGCCATCCATCTGGCCGGGACCCAGGCCTGATGGACGCGGGCCAGGGACACCAGTTCAGGCGGCGGCGCTTCGTGCGGCGGCGCCGCGCGCAGGGCGAGCTTGCTTCGGTGCATCGGGAAGACCCGCTGGCCGGCGTGGCCAACCTGTTCGATGCCTCCATCGTGTTTGCCGTGGGCCTGATGGTGGCGCTCACGCAAGCGTTCAGCCTGACCCAGCTGCTCAATCCCGACTCGCAGTTCACCATGGTCCAGCGCGATCCGCGCACTGGCGAGCTGCAATTGCTGGAGAAGAACCGCAAGGAGGTCAAGGTCAGCAAGATGTCCCCGCGGCAGAAGACGGGCGAGGGCACCCGGCTGGGCGTGGCTTACCAGTTGCCGGATGGCAGCGTGGTGTATGTGCCGGAAGGCGCGGCGGCCGCCGCGGCCTCGGCCCCGGGCGCGCGTTGATGGCTTCGGCGCGGCGGGTTTCGCTGTGGCTGCCCTGGCGGCCCTGGCTGCTGCTGATGCTTGGGCTGCTGTGCGGGGGCCTTGCCGGCCCGGGCCTTGCCCGCGCTGCCGAACCCGGGCAGCCAGCCCCGGTACGTGTGCTGCTGATCACCACCAATACGCACCTGCTGCCCGCCGCCCAAGCGCGCCTGCGCGAACTGGCCGGGCCGGGCCGGGTGGTGCTGGACGCCGTGACGGCAGCGCCCGATGCGGCGCAAGTCGCGGCCGCCGATGTCATCTACGCGTACTTCGTTCCCACGACCGTGCTGCGCCAGATGGCGCCGGCCGTGCGCCAGGCGCGGCAGCGCGGCGCGCTGGTGCTGGCCGCGCCGGCAGCGTCCGCCGAGGCCGCCTGGGGCTTTGGCCTGGACGCCGCGCGCAACCAGGCCGCCGAGGCTTACTGGAGCGCCGGCGGCGCCGACAACCTCGCGGGCTGGATGGCCTGGCTGGTGGCCGCCGTGCGCGGCGAGCAGGCCATGGCCGTGCCGCCGCCACGCCCGCTGCCCGCGGCCGGCATCTATCATCCGCGCGCAGCGCAAGCGTTTGCCACGCTCAAGGACTATCTCGCCTGGTACCGCGCCGGCGCAAGCGGCCTGCCGGCCGGCGCACCGCTGGTCGGCATTGCCTTCTATGCCAGCAATTATCGCCAGCAGGATCTCGCGCATATCGATGCGCTGATCGCGGCGCTGGAGCGTCAGGGCATCGGCGCGGTCCCGGTGTTCGGCTGGCCGCTGTCCGGGCTGGATCCGATGCTCACGGTCGACGGCCAAAGCCCTCTGCGCGCGTTGCTGACGCTGAACCTCACCATCAGCCGCGCCGAGGACAAGACCTGGCTGGAGCGCCACGGCCTGCATGCCATCAACCTGATCGCCACGCGCGACAGCCAGGCCGGCTGGCGGGCCGATGCGCGCGGCATCGGCGGCGAGCGCCTGCCGCTGCTGCTTAACACGCCCGAGCGGGCCGGTGCCTCGGAGCCGATCCTGTTCGCCACGCTGGAGGACGAGCACGGCGCCAAGGCCAGCCGTGCCGTGCCGGAGCGGGCAGACGCGGCGGTGGCCCGCGTGCGGCGCTGGATCGCGCTGCAGGACAAGCCCGCGGCGGACAAGCGCATCGCCATCCTCTACTACAACAACCCGCCAGGCCGCGGCAATATCGGCGCCAGCTACCTGGCTACGCTGCCCTCGCTGGTGCAGGTCATGGCGCGGCTGCGCGAGGCTGGCTACCGCACGGGCGCCACGCTGCCGGACACTGCCGAGCTGACCGCACTGCTGGAGCGCAATGGCCGCAATATGGAGGAATGGTCGCCCGGCGAACTGGCCGAGATGGTGTCGCGCGGCCGCGTTACGCTGCTGCCGATGGCGCAGTACAAGCGCTGGTTCGATGCCTTGCCGGCGGCGTTTCGCCAGTCGGTGGTGGCCGCCTGGGGCCCGCCCGAGCGCAATCCGCTGATGCTGGTGAGGGACAGCGAGGGCGGGCAGGACTTCGTGATTCCGGGCCTGCGCTTTGGCAATCTGTTCGTTGGCCCRCAGCCGCTGCGCTCCACCTTCGCGCGAGCGATGGACAGCTCGCACGATACGGTGACGCCGCCGCCGCACTCCTATATTGCCGCCTACCTTTGGTATCGCCACGCCTTCGGCGCGGACGCGATGGTTCACGTGGGCCGCCACGGCACGCTCGAATGGCTGCCTGGCAAGCAGGTGGGGCAAAGCGGCGACGACAGCGCCGAGGTGTTGCTGGGCGACCTGCCCAACGCCTACTACTACATCCAGGACGGTGGCGGAGAAGCCATCCAGGCCAAGCGCCGCAGCGCCGCCGTGCTGGTCAGCCACCTGACCCCGCTGATCGCCCGCGCCGGCTGGCCGGACAAACTGGCCAAGCTGGACGAGGTGATCGAGCAGCAAGAGGCCGCCGCCGACGGCTCCCCCGCGCTGGCGGAGCAATACCGTCTGCAGGCGCTGGCGCAGATCCGTGCCCTTGGGCTGGACCGCCAGCTCGGGCTGGATCCCGGCGCGCCGTGGGAGCAAATCGAGCCGGTGATCCACCGCTTCTTGCATAAGGTGGAAGCCGAGCCGGTGCCGCTGGGCATTCACACGCTGGGCGAGCTGCCGCCGTTGGATGCGCAGCGCCAGGCGCTGGCCACCGTGCTGGAAAGCGCGTTCGACGCGAGCGAGACGCGGGTGATCGGCAAGGACGCGCTCTCGCGCTGGGCAGGCGCATTGGCAGAAGGCCGTGAGCCGGCCAGCGCTGCCGACGCGCCATTGCCGCCGCCGCTGGCGGAGAAGGTAAAAGCCGCGCTGTCCAGTACGCGCGCCTGGCTGGCCAATCTGCGCGAATCGCCGCGCCGCGAGCTGGATGGCCTGGTGACCGTGCTGTCCGGCCGCTACCTGCCGACCGCGCCGCTGGGCGACCCCGTGCGCACCCCGCAGGGCCTGCCTACCGGGCGCAACCTGCACGCTTTCGACGGCGCGCTGATCCCCACGCCGGCCGCCTGGCAGCTCGGCAAGCAACTGGCCGCGCAGACGCTCGCGCGCTATCGCGAGGAAACCGGCAAGGCKCCCGAGCAGGTGTCGATGGTGCTGTGGTACGGCGAGACCGAGCGCCACCAGGGCGCGATGGAGAGCGAGGCGCTCTACCTGATGGGCGTGGAACCGGTCTGGAACGCGCGCGGCGTGGTGGAGGATGTGCGCCTGATCCCCGATGCCGAGCTCGGCCGCCCGCGCGTCAACGTGCTGTTCACCATCTCCGGCATCTACCGCGACGGCTTCGGCGACAAGGTGGCGCTGCTGGACAAGGCCGCGCGCCTGGCCGCCGCCGCCGGCGACAATGCCATCAGCCGCCACGACCGCGAAGCGCAGGCCACGCTGCTGGCGGCTGGCGTGGAGCCGCAACTGGCCGCGCGCCTGGCGCGCGCCCGCGTGTTCGCCGCCAAGCCCGGCAACTACAGCATCGGCGTGCAGCAGATGGTGGAGCAGAGCAAGGACGTGGCGCAGGCCGGCGAGCAGCCGGGCGCGCTGGCGCGGCAGTACTTGCGCTACATGAACTTTGCGTTCTCCAGCGAAGGCTGGGGCGAGACCGCGCCGCAGGCGCTGGCCAGCCACCTCAAATCCAACCAGGCCGTGCTGTTCTCGCGCGCCAGCACGCTTTACGGCGCGCTCGACAACGACGATACCTACCAGTACGCCGGCGGCCTCAACATGGCCACGCGCGCCGTCAGCGGGCAGGCGCCGCGCTTCTGGCTGCACAACCTGCGCCGCGCCGGCGAAGAACAGACCGTGGATGCCCGTACCTGGCTGGCCACCGAGCTCAACGCGCGCAACTGGAACCCGCGCTGGATCGAAGGCATGCAGCGCTCGGGCTATGCCGRCGCGCGCGAGATGTTCAAGGAGATCGAGCATCTCTATGGCTTCCAGGCCACCAGCCCGGAGCAGATGAGCGGCAGCTTCTGGCAGAACACGTATGACGTCTATGTGGCCGACAAGAACGGCCTGGGCATGGACAGTTTCTTTGCGCAAAACAACCCGCACGCGCGGCAGGGCATCCTGGCCCGGCTGCTGGAAGTGGACCGGCAGGGAAGCTACCGCTTCACGCCTGCGGAGCGCGCCGATATGGCACGGCGCTATGTGGCGTCGGTCAATCGCGATGGCTTGTCCTGCTCGGCCAATAGCTGCGGCAATCCCGTGTTGATGCAGTACATCGCCGGGCTGGGGCAGCAAGCCCGGCTGCCCACGGATGCGCTGCGCGAATTCTCCGCGCGGCTGGCGACAGCCATGCCGGGGCGCGAGCMCGCTGCGCCTGGCCGGGCTGCACCGCCCGACGCACCCCATGCGAGCCCGCCGCCGGCTCGGCAGGCCAAGCCGCAGCCAGCACCGGCGCCGGCTCCGCGTCCCGCGGCCGGGCAAGTGACAGGCCAATTGCTCGAAAGCCGCGTGCTCAAGCTCGCCGCGCCCGCACCGCCAAGCGGCCTGGCGCCGCGCGAGGCGCTCTGGGCCGCTGCGCTGATGCTGCTGCTGGTTGGCGCTGGCGCCTTTGCGGAGTGGTGGCGCGGCCGTGGCCGGCGGCAACCCGCGCCACGCTGACGCGCCGCGGGTGGACAGCACCGTGCGATCTCTTTATGCTGATCCCCTCGCCGCGGCCGGGCCCGTGGCCGTTTGCCGACACTGCGTTTTCCGATACTGCGTTTGCCGGCACTATTTACCGGCTGCGCAAAACATAACTTGCCAGGGGCCTGCCACGCCGCGCATCGCACGCCCCGATTCAACCCCAGCGCCAGCGCTGAACTCCCTTATCCGCCATGCAGACCCGTAAAATCCCCGCCACCATCGTCACCGGCTTCCTGGGCAGCGGCAAGACCACCTTGCTGCGCCATATCATCGAGAACGCCAACGGACGGCGCATTGCGGTGATCGTCAACGAGTTCGGCGAGCTGGGCATCGATGGCGAGATCCTGAAGGGCTGCGGCATCGGCTGCGACGAATCCGGCCAGAGCAATGGCCAGCTCTATGAGC
>NZ_JBFTSF010000183.1:0-13062 GCF_056399905.1 Cupriavidus sp. 01L46 | reverse complement strand
GCCCGAAGCCATGCAGGAAGCGGGCATCGAATATCATGCGATCGGGCGGCCGACCACGACGCGCTGAAACGCAACCCAACGGGAACGAAAAGCCAACGCCCCGGCTGACGGACCGGGCTGTGTTGCCAAGGATGTCCATGAGCAAGAACCATATTCCGCAGCAACAGATCAATCAATCGCGCATCCTGGTGGCGGGCGACATGATGCTCGACCGCTATTGGTTCGGCGATGTCGAGCGCATCTCCCCGGAAGCCCCGGTGCCGGTGGTGCAGATCAAGCGCAGCGACGAACGCCTTGGCGGCGCTGCCAACGTGGCTCGCAATGCCGCCGCGCTGGGCGCCCAGGTGGGCATGCTGGGCGTGGTCGGCGATGACGAGCCCGGCCGCACGCTGGAGGCGCTGCTCAGCGCCAGCCACGTGCAGCCCTACCTGCATCGCGACCCCAGCGTCAACACCACCATCAAGCTGCGCGTGGTGGCGCACCAGCAGCAGTTGCTGCGCGTGGACTTCGAGAACGCACCGGGACATGAAGTGCTGGCTGCGGTGCAGGATCGATTCCTGGCCTTGGTCAAGGAGTACAAGGTCCTGGTGCTCTCCGACTACGGCAAGGGCGGCCTCGCCCACGTGGGCCGCATGGTCGAGGCGGGCCGCGCCGCGGGCTGCCTGGTGCTAGTCGACCCTAAGGGCGACGATTACTCACGCTATAGCGGCGCCACGCTGATCACCCCCAACCGTGCCGAAATGCGGCACGTGGTGGGCGCCTGGAAGACCGAGTCCGATCTCACCATCCGGGCCCAGAACCTGCGGCGCGAGCTGCATCTCGAAGCGCTGCTGCTGACGCGCTCGGAAGAGGGCATGACGCTCTACACCGAAGCCGAGGTGCTGCACGTGTCGGCGCAGGCGCGCGAAGTCTATGACGTGTCCGGCGCCGGCGACACGGTGATCGCCACGCTGGCGACCATGCTGGGCGCGGGCGTGCCGCTCAAGGAGGCCGTGCAGCACGCCAATCGCGCTGGCAGCATCGTGGTGGGCAAGCTGGGCACCGCGGTTGTCACCTATCCTGAATTGTTCGGCGCGCCGGCGTAATGGCCGCGCTGCCTCCTGGCTCGTTTGAGCCCACACGACCATGACCATCATCGTAACCGGCGCTGCCGGCTTTATCGGCAGCAACCTCGTCAAGGGCCTGAACGAGCGTGGCGACGACAATGTCGTCGCCGTCGACAACCTGACGCGCGCCGACAAGTTCCACAACCTCGTCGACTGCGAGATCCGCGACTACCTCGACAAGAGCGAGTTTCTCGAGCGCTTCAAGCGTGGGGAGTTCGGCAAGGTACGTGCGGTGTTCCATGAGGGAGCCTGCTCCGACACCATGGAGACCGACGGCCGCTACATGATGGAGAACAATTTCCGCTACACGCAGGCGCTGATGGATGCCTGCCTGGAGCAGGGCACGCAGTTCCTCTACGCCTCGTCGGCGGCCACCTATGGCGCCTCGCAGGTGTTCAAGGAAGAGCGCCAATACGAGAAGCCGCTGAACGTCTACGGCTACTCGAAGTTCCTGTTCGACCAGGTGGTGCGGCGCAAGCTGCCGTCCGCGTTGTCGCAGATCGTGGGCTTTCGCTACTTCAACGTGTACGGCCCGCGCGAAGCGCACAAGGGCCGCATGGCCTCGGTGGCGTTCCACAATTTCAACCAGTTCCGCGCCGATGGCACGGTGAAGCTGTTTGGCGAGTATGGCGGCTATGTGCCGGGTGGCCACACCCGCGACTTCATCTCGGTGGAAGACGTGGTGAAGGTCAACCTGTTCTTCCTGGAGCATCCGGACAAGTCGGGCATTTTCAACCTCGGCACCGGCCGCGCGCAACCGTTCAACGACATCGCCGCGACCGTCGTCAACACGCTGCGCGAGGCCGATGGCCGGCCCCCTCTGACGCTCGACGAGATGGTGCAGGAGGGGCTGGTCGAATACATCAAGTTCCCCGACGCGCTGCGCGGCAAGTACCAGTGCTACACCCAGTCCGATGTCTCGCGCCTGCGTGGCGCCGGGTACAAGGATGCGTTCTACACCGTGGAAGAAGGCGTGTCGCGMTACTGCCGCTGGCTGCTGCAGAACAAGGGCTGAGGTCGCAAAAACACGCGCGTCAAGGCGCCTTTTGTACGCCTTTCGCGCGTTGTGGAGACACCTCGGTAGCGTTGAGGTGAACTTTTGTTGCAGGGTGCGCCAAGCCGGCCGCGCGCTCCTATCCTGCGTGTTGCTTCGTCCAGCCAGGGCGAAGCGACCTTCATCAACGGATAGGAGAAACTCCCATGTTCAAGCCAACTTTGACGCGCGCGTCCAGGCAGGTCCTGCTGGCCGCCGCCGTCTGGTTCTCGCTCTCGGGCGCCGCGTTTGCGGCGGTCGATGTGAATACCGCCGATGAGGCCGCGCTGGTGTCGCTCAAGGGCATCGGACCGGCCACGGCCAGCACCATTGTCAGCGAACGCAGCCGGGGTGGTCCCTTCAAGGATGCCGCGGATCTCGCCGATCGGGTCAAGGGCCTGGGGCAGAAATCCGTCGTGCGCTTGCAGGAGGCCGGCATGACCATCGGCGCCGGCGGCGCCGCGGCGCCGAAGGCCACGGTGGCTGCGGCGGCCCCGGCCAAGAAGGACGCCAAGACGGAGAAGCCGCCGGCCAAGGCCGTTCGCTAAGGCTGCCGCGGGCGTGCTGCGCGGCGCTCGCATCCAGGCTATCCGATCGTCGAAGCCCCGGCCGAGCCCGGGGCTTTTTGCCGCTCGTGCACCAGCACGAGGCTTCGGCGCTGGTATGGCTCGTGCTAATGCCGTGTGGCTTATCACGAATGCGGCCGCGCGGTATCATGCGGACGCTGTTGCGGCCCGAGCCGGCCGCGTGGCCAACAAAATCCAAGATCGCGCCGGACCTGCCCGCATACGGGACGGCCAGGCCAATAAAAAGGGAGCTGGACAATGGGAAATAACGAGGGCGCGGGATTCCTGCCCAAGTGGCGGCTAAAGACCCACGGCGTGATTGCGCCCGATGAGCGCCTGCCCGCCGGCCAGACCCTGCTGGCAGGTATCCAGCACGTGGTGGCGATGTTCGGCTCGACCGCGATCGCACCGATCCTGATGGGCTTCAATCCCAATATCGCCATCCTGTTTTCCGGCATCGGCACGCTGATCTTCTTCCTGTGCGTGCGCGGCAGGGTGCCCAGCTACCTGGGCTCCAGCTTTGCCTTCATCGCGGTGGTGATCGCGGCGACCGGCTACGCCGGCAGCGGCCCCAACCCGAATATCCCGGTGGCGCTCGGCGGCATCATCGCCGCGGGCGTGTTGTACCTGCTGATCGGGCTGGTGGTGCAGGCGGTGGGGTATCGCTGGGTGGAGCGGCTGATGCCGCCGGTGGTGACGGGTGCCATCGTCGCGGCCATCGGCCTGAACCTCGCGCCGGTGGCGGTCAAGGCCGTGAGCGGTGCGGCCTTGGATACCTGGGTTGGCCTGGCGACCGTGCTGGCCGTGGGCGTGGTGGCGGTGCATGCGCCGGGCATGCTGCGTCGGCTGCCGGTACTGGTGGGCGGGCTGTTCGGCTACGTGCTGTACTACGTTTGCACCAACGGGCTGGGCATGGGCAAAGGTATCGACTTCTCCGGCGTGGCCGCCGCGGCCTGGTTCGGGCTGCCGGTCTTCTCCACGCCGGTGTTCCAGGCCAGCGCCATGCTGCTGATCGCGCCGGTGGCCATCGTGCTGGTGGCGGAGAACCTCGGGCACATCAAGGCCATCAGCGTGATGACCGGCCGCAATCTCGATCCCTATATCGGCCGCGCCTTCATCGGCGACGGCATTGCCACCATCATTTCCGCCGGCGGCGGCGGCACGGGCGTGACCACTTATGCCGAGAACATGGGCGTGATGGCGGTGACCAAGATCTACTCCACGCTGATCTTCGTGGTGGCGGCGGCGGTGGCGCTGGTGCTGGGCTTCTCACCCAAGTTCGGTGCGTTGATCCTGACCATCCCGGGCCCGGTGATCGGT
Source organism: Cupriavidus sp. 01L46 (assembly GCF_056399905.1). NCBI lineage: Bacteria > Pseudomonadati > Pseudomonadota > Betaproteobacteria > Burkholderiales > Burkholderiaceae > Cupriavidus > Cupriavidus sp. 01L46. The sequence continues at coordinate 9,037 of NZ_JBFTSF010000183.1, read as the reverse complement.
GGCCTGACCATTGTGGTGTTCGGCCTGATCGCCGCCACTGCCGGGCGTATCTGGGTGCAGAACAAGGTCGACTTCTCCAGTTCGCGCAACCTGATCACGGTCGGAGCCACGCTGACCGTGGCGGCTGGCGACCTGACGCTGAAGCTGGGCGGCATGACGCTGGGCGGCATTGGTACCGCTACGTTTGGCGCGATTCTGCTGTACCACGTGCTGGGCAGCGGCAAGGCCGAAGCCGAAGCCGAAGCCGAAGCCGAGGCCTGACACGCCGCGTCGGCAACGCGGGATTTGCGACTGGATTACAATGTCCGCCGACATTGGAATCCCGCTCACCATGGCCTACAAGACGATTGAAGACACCATCGGCAATACGCCGCTGGTGCAACTGCAGCGCATCCCCGGCGCCGCCGGCGCCCCGCGCGGCAACGTAATCCTCGGCAAGCTCGAGGGCAACAACCCGGCGGGCTCGGTCAAGGACCGGCCGGCGGTCTCGATGATTGCCCGGGCCGAATCGCGCGGGCGCATCAAGCCGGGCKATACGCTGATCGAGGCTACCTCGGGCAATACCGGCATCGCGCTGGCCATGGCAGCCGCCATCCGCGGCTACAAGATGGTGCTGATCATGCCGGAAGACCTGAGCATGGAGCGCCGCCAGAGCATGGCTGCCTACGGCGCGGAGATCATCCTGACACCGGTCAAGGGCGGCATGGAATACGCGCGTGACCTCGCGGACTCCATGGAGCGCGACGGCCGCGGCGTGATCCTGGATCAGTTCGCCAACCCGGACAATCCGCTGGCGCATTACGAGACCACCGGCCCGGAAATCTGGCGCGACACCGAAGGGCGCATTACTCACTTCGTCTCTGCCATGGGCACCACGGGCACCATCACCGGTGTCTCGCGCTACCTGAAGGAACAGAACGCAGGGATCCAGATCGTGGGTGCGCAGCCGGCCGAAGGCTCGCGTATTCCCGGCATCCGCAAGTGGCCCGAGGCGTACATGCCGAAGATCTACAATCCGAAATTCATTGACCGTACCGAGCCTGTCAGCCAGGGCGATGCCGAGCACATGGCACGTCGCATGGCGCGCGAGGAAGGGATCTTCTGCGGCATCTCGGCTGCCGGCGCGCTGTGCGTCGCGCTGCGTATCGCCGAGGAAGTGGAGAATGCCACCCTCGTGTTCGTGGTGTGCGATCGCGGTGATCGTTACCTTTCGACCGGAGTGTTCCCGGCCTGATGCTGCCTTGCCCACGCGCATTGAAAAAGCCCCCGCGAGCTCAGTCTTGCGGGGGCTTTTTGCTTATCGCGCTGCGGATACCGGCTCAGCMCATCGCTGCCTTGACCGCCTCGCCCAACTGGTACACAGCCAGCGCGTAGAAGAAGCTGCGGTTGTAGCGCGTCAGTACATAGAAGTTGCGCAGGCCGAGCATGTAGTCGGTGGTTTCGCCGGGCGTGGGCAGGTCCACCACCAGCACGCCGGTTTCGCCTTCGCGTGCCGGGTCGATCGGCTCGTCCACGCGCAGGCCGGCCTTGAGCAACTGGTTGAGCGTGCGGGTAGGCCATGGCTCGCCATCCGCTGCTGCGGCGGCGATGCCTCGGCTGCCCTCATCGGCGGCGATGCGCCAGACCACCGGGCGGCCCGGTTCCCAGCCGTGCAGCTGCAGGAAACGCGCCACGCTGCCGATCGCGTCGGTGGCGCTGCCGCGCAGGTCGATGCGGCCGTCGCCGTCGTAGTCGATGGCGTATTCGCGCAGGCTTGTGGGCATGAACTGCGGAATGCCCACGGCGCCCGCGAAGGAGCCCAGCACCGAGAACACATCGGTGTTGGTGTCGCGGCACCACAGCAGGTAGTCGGCCAGCTGGTTGCGGAACAGCGTGGTGCGCGCTTCGCGGTTGGGCACGTCGGGATAATCGAAGGCCAGCGTGGAGAGCGAGTCGATGACGCGGAAGGTACCCATGTCGCGGCCATAGATGGTCTCGACACCGATGATGCCGACAATCACCGAGGCCGGCACGCCGAACTCGGCTTCCGCACGGCGCAGTGTTTCGCGATTTTGCTGCCAGAAGCGCACGCCCGCGTTGATGCGGATCGGCTCGATGAAGCGCGAGCGGTAGGTGCGCCAGCTTTTGCGTCCCGGCGTGGCGGGCGGCATGATCAGGCGCACCACCGTGGATGAATACACGGCCTGGCCGAACCAGCTCTCCAGCGTCTGGCGGGCAAAGCCGTGGCGTGCCACCATCTCGTCGATGAAGGCGCGGCTCTTGGGATTGTCACGGTAGCGGCCCGGCTCGATTTCTTCTTCGCGCATGCTCACGCGGCGCTTGCCGGCGGCAAGCAGGGCGGGGGAGATGCCGCACAAGCTCAATGCGGCAGCGGAAAGCGCGGCGCCCAGAAGCGGGCGACGCAGGGAGCGCTGGGAGTCGGTCATGGTGTCCTTTGCAAGTCGCTGCGAGTATAGCGGATGGTGCCCGCGCGGCAGCTCGCTGGGTGGCTGGCGCGGCATGTGCTAACGTAACGAATGGAGACCACGATTAAAGCAATAAGACATGCCCACAGGCTATTACACGCATCCCGAGTTCCTGCTGCATGAGATGGGGCCTTTCCATCCGGAGTGCCCTGAGCGCCTGCAGGCCATTGAGGATCACCTGATCTCGCACGGCATGGATGGCCTGCTTGACCGGCGCGAGGCGAGCGCCGCCACCGCCGAGCAGATCGGGCGCGTGCATCTTCCGCAGTACACCGCCTCGCTGGCCGCGGCCAGCCCAGCCAGCGGCTACCACCCGATCGATCCCGATACCCTGATGAACCCGCACACGCTCGCCGCCGCCGCCCATGCGGCAGGCGCCGCGGTGGCTGCCACCGATGCGGTGATGGCGGGCGAGATCGAGAATGCGTTCTGCTGCGTGCGCCCGCCGGGCCACCATGCCGAGCCGGACCGGGCCATGGGTTTCTGCTTCTACAACAACGTGGCGATCGCCGCGCGTCATGCGCTCGCCGCGCACGGGCTGGAGCGCGTGGCCATCGTCGATTTCGACGTGCACCACGGCAATGGCACCGAAGCCGCTTTCCGTGGCGACGCCCAGGTGCTGATGTGCAGCTTCTTTCAGCATCCGTTTTATCCCTACAGCGGCACCGAGCACATTGCCACCAATATGTCGAACATCCCGCTGCCGGCCTATACCAACGGCCTGGCGGTGCGCGAAGTGGTGGAGACGATCTGGCTGCCGCGCCTGAACGAGTTCAAGCCGCAGATGCTGTTTATCTCGGCCGGCTTCGACGCCCATCGCGAGGATGATCTCGGGCAGATGGGGCTGGTCGAGCAGGACTATGCCTGGATCACCGCCCAACTGGTCGACGTCGCGCGCGCCCATGCAAAGGGACGCATCGTCAGTTGCCTGGAAGGCGGCTATAACCTGAGCGCGCTGAGCCGTAGCGTGTATGCGCACCTCAAGGTGCTGCTAGAACGATAGGAGGCCCTGGCATGGCTGAAACCGATAACCGCCCCATGACCTCGCTGGTGAGCGAAAGCCTCGACGCCCCGGGCGTGCTGCGCCTGACGATGAACCGCCCGGAAGCGTTCAACGCGCTGTCAGAGGACCTGCTGGATGCGCTGTCCGCGGCGTTTGCCCGCGCCGGCGCCGATGCCTCGGTCCGCGTGGTGGTGCTGGCCGCCGCCGGCCGCGCGTTCTGCGCGGGACATGATCTGCGCGAGATGCGCGCCAGCCCGTCGCACGACTACTATCGCCGCCTGTTCGACCGCTGCACCCGCATGATGATGGCGATGCAGAAGATGCCGCAGCCGGTGATTGCGCGCGTGCAGGGCATTGCCACGGCGGCCGGCTGCCAGCTGGTGGCGATGTGCGACCTGGCGGTGGCCGCCGATGTGGCTCGCTTTGCGGTATCGGGCGTCAACCTTGGCCTGTTCTGCGCCACTCCGGGCGTGGCGCTGTCGCGCAACCTGTCGCGCAAGCATGCCATGGAGATGCTGCTGACCGGCGACATGATCGACGCGTTGCAAGCCCGCGAGCGCGGGCTGGTCAACCGCGTGGTGCCCGCCGATGCCCTTGATGCCGAGGTTGCACGCCTGGCGGCCAGCATCTGCGCCAAGCCGGCTGCCGCCGTGGCCGCCGGCAAGGGCCTGTTCTACCGCCAGCTGGAGATGGGCATCGAAGCAGCCTACCAGCTCGCCGGGCAGACCATGGCTTGCAACATGATGGATCCGACGGCGCTGGAAGGCGTCCAGGCCTTCCTCGACAAGCGTTCGCCCTCGTGGAGTGATGCATAAATCGCTTTTTGGTGGTTTTTGTTGGGCTATATGCCCTTGGCGTATAAAGACATCGGCAAAAAGTCGTTTCTGGTATGAAGCGGATCGCTTAAAATGCGCGCTTCGCCCAAAAAAATAAAATGCGGCAACAGTGCTAGAGACAAACTCGCCTGTTGCCGTTTTCTTTTCACATGATCGAACTGCAAGGTCTTTCGCAGCGCTTCCCCGGCGGGTCGGGTGAGGTGCATGCGCTGCGGGACGTCAACCTGTCGATTGCGGCAGGTGAGGTCTTCGGCATCATCGGCCGCAGCGGCGCTGGCAAGAGCACGCTGGTGCGCGCTATCAACCTGCTTAACCGCCCCAGCGCCGGCCGCGTCTTCGTTGCCGGCCAGGAGCTGACCGCGCTCGACAGCGGCGCGTTGCGCCGGGCACGCCGCGACATCGGCATGATCTTCCAGCATTTCAACCTGTTGTCGTCGCGTACCGTTTTTGACAACGTGGCGCTGCCGCTGGAGCTGGCCGGAAAATCCCGTAGCGAGATCTCCGACACGGTGCTGCCGCTGCTGGAACTGGTCGGCCTGACGGCGCTCAAGGATCGCTATCCCGCCCAGATCAGCGGCGGGCAGAAGCAGCGCGTGGGGATTGCACGTGCATTGGCCAGCAAGCCCAAGGTGCTGCTGTCGGACGAGGCCACTTCCGCCCTCGATCCGGAGACCACTCGCTCCATCCTGGAATTGCTCAAGCAGATCAATCGCGAGTTGGGTCTGACCATTGTCATGATCACGCACCAGATGGAAGTGATCAAACAGGTTTGCGACCGCGTGGCCGTGCTCGAAGCTGGCCAGGTGGTGGAAACCGGCCGGGTGATCGACGTCTTCCTGCGTCCGCAGCATGCGGTCACGCGCGCCATGATCGGCGACGTGATCGCGCAGGAGCTGCCGCAAAGCGTGCTCAAGCGCGTGGAGAGCCGCCTCGGCAATGGGCGCGACCACGTCTATCGCCTGGCCTTCACCGGCGCGGGCGTGGACCAGCCGGTGCTGGCCCAGGCGATTCGCCGCTACGGGCTGGACTTCAACATCCTGCACGGGCATATCGACGAAATCCAGGGCCAGGCCTTCGGCTCGCTGGCCATCATGGCCACCGGCGACCTGGCCGACGTGAAGGCGGCAATGGAGTATCTGCAACAAGAAGGCGTGGTGGTGGAGGAGATCGAGCATGTGGTCTGAAATGTTTGACCTGTTCCTGACCTCGTTCAACGAGACGCTGCTGATGGTGAGCATCTCGGGCGTGGTCGGCGCGCTGTTTGGCGTGCCGCTGGGCGTGCTGCTGCACCTGACCAACCGCGGCGGCGTGCTGTCGCACCCGCTGTTCAACCGCACCATCGGCGTGGTGGTCAATGCCGTGCGCTCGATCCCCTTCATCATCCTGCTGGTGGTGGTGATTCCGTTCACGCGCTTTATCGTGGGCTCGTCGATCGGCACGACCGCAGCCGTGGTGCCGCTGACCATCGCCGCGATTCCGTTTATCGCGCGCCTGGTGGAAAGCGCGCTGCGCGAAGTCGACAAAGGCCTGGTCGAGGCCGCCCAGTCGATGGGTGCGAGCACCGGCCAGATCGTGATGAAGGTGCTGCTGCCCGAGGCCATGCCCGGCATCGTGGCCGGCCTGACCATCACCTTCGTCAGCCTGGTGGGCTATTCGGCCATGGCCGGCGCCATTGGCGGCGGCGGCCTGGGCGACCTCGGCATCCGCTACGGCTATCAGCGCTACATCACCGAGGTGATGGTGGCGGTGGTGCTGATCCTGATCGTCTTCGTACAAGCGGTGCAAAGCTTCGGAGACTGGCTGGTGCGGCGCATCAGCCATAAGTAACAAGTCAGCCCGGCGATCCGCCCGGCTATCTGCAAAGACATAGAGCCATCGAGAAAAAGGAAGTCAACATGCAACGTCGTAACTTGCTGCAATGGATTGTCGGCGCCGCCCTGGGTGCCACGCTGGCCACTGGCGCCGTMGCGCAGGAAAAGCCGATCAAGATCGGCGTCACCGGCGGCCCGCACGCCCAGATCATGGAGCAGGTGAAGAAGGTCGCGGCCAAGGACGGCCTGAATATCCAGCTGGTGGAGTTCAGTGACTACGTCCAGCCGAATGCCGCGCTGGCCGCTGGCGACCTGGACGCCAACAGCTACCAGCACCTGCCGTACCTGGAAGCGCAGATCAAGGACCGTGGCTACAAGTTCACCCACGTCGCCTTCACTGTGACATTCCCGATGGGTGTGTACTCCAAGAAGATCAAGTCGCTCGACCAGATCAAGGACGGCGCGCGCGTTGGCGTGCCGAATGACCCCACCAATGGCGGCCGTGGCCTGCTGTTGCTGCAAAGCAAGGGCTTGATCAAGCTGCGCYCGGATGCTGGCCTGAGGGCCACGCCGCTGGACATCGTCTCCAATCCGAAAAAGATCCGAATCGTCGAACTTGACGCCGCGCAACTCCCGCGTTCGCTGGATGACCTGGACGCCGCCGCCATCAATGGCAACTACGCTGAATCCGCCGGCCTGTCGCCCACCAAGGACGCGATTGCCATGGAAGGCCCGAAGGGGCCCTATGCCAACCTGATCGCCATCCGCGAAGCCGACAAGAACAAGCCCTGGGTAGCCAAGCTGGTCAAGGCATATCATTCGCCGGAGATCAAGCAGTACGTCCAGAGCACCTTCAAGGATTCGGTGATTACCGCCTGGTAAGTTTGAAAAAACCCTCAAAAACCGTGTGCCGCAGGGCATCCTGCGGCACAATACGGCGAGGTTTTCACATTGCCGGGCTATGCCCGGCAATTCTTTACCGATAAAATAGTACGACCGTTCGAAAAATAAGAGTGCCACCCACCCGGTGGTTATAATGACGGGCGAACCAAATTTCTGACTATCGACTATCAGTGGAGTGAGCGCATGAAAGTACTCGTCGCAGTCAAGCGCGTGGTGGATTACAACGTCAAGGTCCGGGTGAAGTCGGACGGCACGGGCGTGGATCTGGCTAACGTCAAGATGAGCATGAACCCGTTTGACGAAATCGCCGTGGAAGAAGCGGTGCGCCTGCGGGAAGCCGGGGTGGTCACCGAGGTGATCGCCGTGTCCTGCGGCGTGACCCAGTGCCAGGAAACCCTGCGTACGGCGATGGCCATCGGTGCCGACCGCGGCATCCTGGTGGAATCGAACGAAGACCTCCAGCCGCTGGCCGTGGCCAAGCTGCTCAAGGCCCTGGTCGACAAGGAACAGCCGCAACTGGTGATCCTGGGCAAGCAAGCCATCGACGACGACTCCAACCAGACCGGCCAGATGCTGGCTGCGCTGGCGGGCCTGCCGCAAGCTACCTTCGCCTCGAAGGTGGTGGTGGCCGATGGCCGCGCATCGGTGACGCGTGAAGTGGATGGCGGCCTGGAGACCCTGTCGCTCAAGCTGCCGGCGGTGGTGACCACCGACCTGCGCCTGAACGAGCCGCGTTATGTCACGCTGCCGAACATCATGAAGGCCAAGAAGAAGCCGCTCGACATCGTCAAGCCAGAAGATCTCGGCGTGGATGTGGCGCCGCGTCTGAAGACCGTCAAGGTCGTTGAGCCGCCCAAGCGTAGCGCGGGTGTGATGGTGCCGGACGTTGCGACGCTGGTGCAAAAGCTGAAGAACGAAGCCAAGGTCATCTGAGCGCGCCAGGAGATAAAACATGACTGCACTCGTCATTGCTGAACACGACAACCAATCCATCAAGGCCGCCACGCTGAATACCGTGACGGCAGCCGCCCAGTGCGGCGGCGATGTCCACGCGCTGGTGGCCGGCGCCAATGCCGCCGCTGCTGCCGCTGCGGCCGCGAAGATCGCCGGCGTGTCCAAGGTGCTGCTGGCCGACGCGCCGCAGTTCGCCGACGGCCTGGCTGAAAACGTGGCCGAGCAAGTGCTGGCCATCGCCAGCGACTACAGCCACATCCTGGCGCCCGCATCGGCCTACGGCAAGAACATCCTGCCGCGCGTCGCGGCCAAGCTGGACGTAGCCCAGCTGTCGGACATCACCAAGGTCGACAGCCCGGACACGTTCGAGCGCCCGATCTACGCCGGCAATGCGATCTCGATCGTTCAATCGTCGGACAAGGTCAAGGTCATCACCGTGCGCGGTACCGGCTTTGACGCTGCCGCAGCCGAAGGTGGTTCGGCCGCCGTGGAAAACCTGCCCGCCGTGGCCGACGCTGGCATCTCGCAATTCGTTTCGCGCGAAGTCACCAAGAGCGACCGCCCCGAGCTGACCGCCGCCAAGATCATCGTGTCCGGTGGCCGTGGCGTGGGTTCCGGCGAGAACTACACCAAGGTGCTGACGCCGCTGGCCGACAAGCTGAACGCCGCGATGGGCGCGTCCCGCGCTGCTGTCGACGCCGGCTTCGTGCCCAACGATTACCAGGTCGGCCAGACCGGCAAGATCGTTGCGCCGCAGCTGTACATCGCCGTTGGCATCTCCGGCGCGATCCAGCATCTGGCCGGTATGAAGGACTCCAAGGTGATCGTCGCGATCAACAAGGATGCCGAAGCCCCGATTTTCTCGGTGGCCGACTACGGCCTGGTTGGCGATCTGAACACCGTCGTGCCCGAACTGGTGGCGGCGCTGGGCTGATCCCCACTGCCCGGCACGGCGTTTGACGCGCCGGGCTCGATCAAGAAGTACTAGCCGTTCCGGGCCCGCCCGAGAACGGCTTTTTTATACATACCGGAGACATCGATGACCTACCGTGCCCCGCTCAAGGA
>NZ_JBFTSF010000182.1:0-13089 GCF_056399905.1 Cupriavidus sp. 01L46 | reverse complement strand
TGATGATGCGGTGCAAAAGGGAAAAGTCGTCGACCGGCTCGACCAGTACGACAAACTCGTCGCCACCGAGCCGGGCAATCAGGTTGGCTTCGCCAAGCGTCGCGCTAAAGCGATCTGCCACGGCGCGCAGCAAGACGTCGCCCGCGTTGTGGCCCATTGTGTCGTTGACCCTCTTGAACTGGTCCAGGTCAACAAAGAGGATATCGAGACGATGTTGACGGGAGCGGGAACGAGCGAGGCTGTTCTCGAGATGATTCTTGAACATCAACCTGTTGGGCAGACCAGTGAGCGCATCGTGATTGGCAAAGAAGCGCAGGGTCTCCTCGGCCTGGCGACGCAACAGGAAGTGGCCAGTGTGACTAGCTATCGCGCTAGCCATGGCAAGCGCATGTGGATCGCGTGGACGCCTGGTGCGCGAATACATCTCCACCAGTCCGATCGTGCTCGTGCCCTTGCGCAGCGGGAAAGCGAATACGGTTCGCACGCTCGCGTCGGCCAGCCAGCGATGCTGAGGCAAACGCGCGATGGCACCGCCGCCCGCATACCAATGCGGTTCCGTCAGCACGTCTGCCTGATCTGCCTGATCTGCCTGTGGGTCGGCCGGCCGCCGTGCCAGCCAAGGTTCCAGTTCTTGCGCTCTGGCCCGGCAAACCGGCGCAAGCGCCAAGCCACGTCCTGCTTCCGAAGGCCAGAATGCACCGGCCTCCCATTCCATTCCCGCAACCAATGTACCGATGATTTTTTCCAGGACTTCGGCTTCGCTAGACACGGTGGCGAGATGCAAGGCAACCAGATGCTCCTGTGCGCGAGCCTGCTCGATGAGCTTTCGCTGGGTGATGTCCTGCGCGGTACCGCGCAGGACGGCGGTGCCCATTGGTCCATGCGCATGGCCGATCAGGTGAAGCCAACCCATGCGTCCACGTGACGAGCGGTAGGGGCACTCGAGCTCGAAGGCCACGCGCTCCCGCAAGGCGGTTTGCATCCTCTGCCGCAACACGCCGCGAAAGCGAGGATCGGCAGCGCCTAGCAGCATGTCGGGGGTGGGATCCAGCGCCCGCACACCCAGCAGCCGGGCCATCTCGCGGGAAAAATAGGCTGCGTTGCGCCCGAGGTCGAGACGCCAATCCCCCAGGTGCGCGATCCGCTGCGCCTGGGCAAGCCCCTCTTGACTCTCGCGCAGGCTGTGCGTCATGCCATCGGCCACCGCCAGGGCTCGCGACCGGGAACTGGATAGCGCGTAGGCCAGCCCGGCCAGCAGTGCGGTGATGATCAGCCCGGCCCCAAGCACCACACGCTTCAGGTAGCGTTGCGGGCCCGCCATGGCCTGGGCGTCGGCGGAGAAAACAATGAGCCAGCGCCGCCCTCCAAACGGCTGTGTCATCTCCTTGCGCTGGAAGGAACGATCGTCCGATACGCTTGCCCGCTGGCGCGCGGAGGGCTCGTCGCTGGCCGCAAGCCGTGCGGCGCTGGCCTGGCTAGCCGCCTTGGCAACGGCGGGGCCGGTTGCCGTCATGCCGCCGGCGCTGTCGTACAGCAGAGTCGCCGGGGACGGCGGTACCGGTTCGCCATCGAGTTTCCCGGCGTCGTACAGTTCGAAACGGGTCCCATACATGCGCTCGTTGCCGGCGATCTCCCCAAGCAGCCCGCTGATTCGTATACCAGCACCAACGGAGCCGATATAGGCACGGCGGCGCTGCTCCAGTGAATCGAGCGGCTGGCCTTTTCTGTAGACCGGAAGGYGCAAGGCAATGCCGACGTGAGGACCTTTGGCTTCGCTGAAGATCAGGCGCCCGCTGCTCACTGCCTGCCCGCTGTCACGGGCTCTTTCGAGAGCGGCCAGGCGCCCCGGATCAGCCCCCATGTCGATGCCGATCGACGGCAGGTTGTTATGGAACGGCTCGACATAAGTCAACACGAAATAGGCTGGCCGCTTCCCTGCAGGGTGGACAGAGAACGCCACGCCGGCCTCGCGCAGCACTGGGTCCTTGCGCTGGCTGGCGACAAAGCTGGCCAGCTCGGAGGCCGGCACATAGGGCGCGTAGTTGAGCGTCTGGAACCCGGGATAGCGTTGTTCCAGGTTGAGGCCATTGACGAAGTCCCGGAATTCCTCGCGCGATATATCGTCACTAGCGCCGAAGAGCGCCTGCATGGTTACCAGGACGTCGGTGTAGAGCCGGATACGCGTATCGATCTGCTGGACGATATCGTCGGTATCGCTCTTGAATCGCAGGCGCGCATCCCTCTCCAGCAGCTCTGTGTAAAGCGAATGCACGACGATCGTGCTAAGCAGGCCGAGCAGCAGCGCGCCGAGTGTGATGACGGTCGTACTGACGCGTCCGATCGGACGCAGCAATTGCGTCAGTAGCTTGCGCACACGATATCCCCCAGGAACGTGACGTGTGGACTGCAGACCTAAGCGATCAAGCGGCGATGGTGTCAGCCGGCTGCTGCCGGGCCGCCGCCACCGGGGCGCGCGGACTCGCGCAGCGTTCTTTTACCTGTGTCTACAAAGTTATCCCAAATTGGAGCGGGGGCAAGGCCGAATGCGATTGCGGATACCCCACTTAAGTGGGGGCTGCGCCCTATGTGCTTAGTCAAGCATGAGGGGGCGCAAAGGCTATCGTCGCTCGGCATGGGCAACGGGCGGCGCCAGCCAAGATAATAGGACAGGTTCTTGGCAGCCAGGCCTCTGACACGTGCCATCCAAGCCTTTAGCTGGGAGTCATAGGCGTTGACACTCTCGATGTGGAAGACCCACTGCTTCACCCGGGTGCCAACCCGGTGATTGAGCGGCTTCTCGGTCAATGCGGCACGTGCGCGCCAAGTAGCGGCGGATAGCTCCGTCCTGCGCTCACGCTTCTGCAATCAGAAATTTGTCGCGATTCTTGCCAAGCCAGGCCGGTGCTCGACCGCGGCCCGTCCAAGTGGCACCGGTTTTCGGGTCTTGATACTTTGGCGGCAGGGATGACTTGGGTTCTGGCCGTAAAGCACATCACATTCACGGACATGATTCCCGGTCCTGGGGGCGAGGTACGCCCTAGCATCGTTAGCCGCAAAATCGACGCAAGGCACGATGGCGTGCCACTAGTGCCGCTGCTCCGGAAAAGGATTTGTTGCGTCCAACAGACCTTGCCGAAGAAGCGCCGAGCCTCACGGCAGTGCCCGAAGGTGAGGAGATGATTCGGGACTTCCGGTCGATGGGCCTGACCCGAACCGTCGCCTGTGCTCGCACAACGCGCGCCGAGGGGCGCTCCTATCCTATTGGATTCACCAGGTCCCCGTCAGTCGTCGTCCCCGTGTCGCCCGTGTCCGTGGTGGCCACGCCTGCGCCACCGCCGCTCGCCCTGGTCGTCATCATCATCATCGCGCCCACGCCAGTAGGGCGCATAGACGGGCGCAGGAGCGACAACAACTGGGCGAGGAACATACACGGGCCGGGGCGCTACATAAACCGGTTGGGGCTCTACATACACCGGCTGGGGCGCGACATAGACCGGCGCCGGTTCGGCATAGACGACACCGGGAATTCCGATGCCAATGTCGACATTTACACGCGCGTGGGCAGCGGGGGCAATTGCGAGAAGTGCGCCACCGAACGCCGTAATCAATACAAGCTGCTTCATTTCTTCCTCAACTCTGGGCGAGCGTAACTGTACTGGTTCGCGGCAGTCATCTTTACGCGATTTCCGTAAGGATTTGTAACCGCAGTGTCGCAAGTGATCTGCAATCGGTATAGCGCGTGGGTGGCTGTCAAGCTGGCCGAGGTATCTGGCAAACGCCATAGCCTCGCGTGCGCCGGCGAAAGAGAATCTTCCAGACCTAGCTGGTGATGGGCATGAGGTCGCAATTGACACTGGTGCCGAAGTTTTGGCCGCCGACCGGCTTGAGGTGGAGGGCCGCGCCAGCCGCCTCGTGCTCCATGGAGGAGCAGGCACAAGTGAAAGGTCAAGCTGGCTTGTGCTCCGTCAGAACCTAGCGAGCCATGGGATTGGGACGGTTGCCATGGATTTCTCGGGGGCACGGCGAAAGCTCGGCGTGCCCCCGCCCCTGAGCTGGCGGCACCCGGTCGTCTTCGAGCAGATGTCTAGGCTGAATGGCTGGCGTTTCGGATGTAACGACGGCGTCAAATTCCGCGTTAGTCGTTTTCTCCATGGTGTCCGTGGTGCCTGTGGCCCCAATATCCATATGGACCATAGTATCCACCATGGTACCCGCCATCGTATGGCACCACGACACAACCGCCGAGCAGCGTGGATGCGGCGATCAGCAATGCGAGAAAGGCTCTCATGGCACTTCCCTCATATTGAACAAGCGCGGAGAGGCCAGGCTGGCCTTCCAGCTGACTGGCACTCTCCAAAAGGCTCCTGCACTCGAGCTTCGTCGCGATGGCCAACGCCATGGCAACGTACCCCCCTCCGCTCGATGGGAGCAGCTTACTGCTTCTTCGTCTTGTCTACACTGGCGCTGGCTGCAGCCTTCGCGGCGTCGGCCTGAGCCTCCGGTTTCGCAGCATCCGCCTTCGCCTTACTGGCCTCGGTACTGGCGGCCCCCATCTTGCTCGCCTTGTGGTGGGTGCCCTTGGCGACGGACTTATTGGCGTCAACTTTTACGTCAGCCTTTTCCTTGCCAGTGCTGGCTTGAGCCTTTGCAACGTTGCCCTGCGCGCTGACATCCTTCTTGTCCTTTTCGGCTTTTGCCTGCGTGGCTCTCTTTTCCTTGACGACCTTTACCTGGTTTTTCATCGCCCCTGCTTGCGGCTGAGTCGCGGAAGCTGGAACACCAGTCTGAGCGAAAACAGTACCGACGAGGGCTACAGAGGCGAGAGCAGCGAACAGCTTCTTCATGACGTGAACTCCTGAACAATTTTTAGCAACTCGGCAAGGCGCCGTGCTTACCGGTAAAAACGGTACTGTCCCGAGCTGAGTTGACTCAGAACTCGTGACAATCCGTAAGTTCTGAAACAGGTGAGCTGAAGTTGCGCGCGTGRACGGATGCGTCTCCACCCTCAGATTGGTTCTTGGACTATCTGGTGTACTCCGACCCCGGTCCCACGCGGAAGATGCGCGGCTGTGTCGTAGACCGTCCAATCCGGGTGGACACCAGGCGCCTCCACATCGCGTTACAGAAAGTCACCGCTTTGCGAGTCCGCTAATACATCATTGAGCCAAGCCGGCCTAGAGTCTCTGTAAGAGGAAACGGAGTAAACCATGCGAAGGGTCGCAGCACTTTTGATACTGGCCGGGATGACCGGACTTGCCTCGAACGTTGCTCAAGCGCGAGTGGACGTAGGTATCGGCATCGGTATCCCATCGCCAGCGGTTATCACCCCGCCCCCTATCTACTACGAGCCAGCGCCGGTGGTTATCGAGCCTCCGCCCGTGGTAGTTGCCCCGGGCTACTACTACGACGACTGGCGGGCCCGTGCGTGGCGGGAGCGTGCCTGGCGGGAGCAGCGCTGGCGCGAACGCGAATGGCGCGAGCGTCGACGCGAATGGCGACGCTGGCATGACGACTACGATGACTAAGATGACGAATATGAGTGAGCGCTATGCTGGTGAGTAACAGCCGGAACGCCAAGGCGCTCGTCATCACGCATTGGATTGACAGGTAACGCTATGAGGCCGCGCCGTGCGACCAAGGCAGACCTTCGTGATGTGGAAGCATTGCTTCGGTCGTGCTCGCTGTCCGTTGGCGGAATATATAGCGAAGCGGTGCAATTTCATGTCAGCCGAGACCGGACTGGCCTTCTTGGGTGCGCCGGTATCGAAGAACTTGGCGGCAAGGTTGGCCTGTTACAAGGGGTCGCCGTGGCGGAACGGGCAAGACGTGCAGGTCTGGCCGCTCTTCTGGTTTCCGCACTGGTGGCCGATTTGCGTTTGCGCGGTATCGAATCCCTGGTGGTCAGAACTGAAACTGCCGCGGGCTATTTCTCTCGACTTGGCTTCACGCCAGTCGACCGTGTGGCCATACCCCTGGAATTGCTGGCTTCTCATGAATTCTCCAATACCAGTGCCAACACTGCGGCAGTCATGAGGGTCACACTCTAGCGTCTGCTTCCACATGCATCGCCAGTTTTCTCCGTGCACGCGCCTGCGTAGGAGAGTGTGGGGCGCCGGTACGCATCACTAGGTCAGAGTGCGGGCGAATGGGGCGGCCCCGCTCCGCTTTACCCGTTCGTGTACATGGGTTCGCGCGCACCTGTTACCAAACCGACCGCAGATACGCTGCCGCCAGCATCACGCCGGGCGATGGCGGTATGAACTCGTACATACCCTGGATTTCTGGATGCTCGGAAGGCGCACCTACATCTCAGTAGCGGGTCTCCGTTTCCCCGCACTGCGGAGTGACTTCATTGTTTCCTGCGGCCCCTGGCTGCAATCTCACAATCGATTACAAGCTGATCGCGTGTTCGGTGATAGGCTCACCTCCATGACGGCCGACGATGCCGCATGGCCATCGCGCTGCCAAGTGAAGAAGAAGGCAAACATATGCCTTCAGTATTACTAGAGCGTGCCGCAGGCTTCTCTTAGCCTAAGGAAACGCAAGTTGGAGTCACTTCATCATGATGACCGAGATTCACCTACGTTCGGCCTCTCACTTAGACTTGCAGGAAATCGTTGCTTTGCTTGAGCGCTGCAGGCTACCTGCAACGGATGTTGTCGAAATTATCGAAGCCTTCCACGTTGCCCTGTGTGATGGCCACATCGTTGGCTGCGCAGCGGCAGAGCGCCATGGAGAGTCCATCCTAATCCGCTCGGTAGCAGTTGAGCCTGAATACCGCGAGAGGGGCATCGCTAGCCGATTGGTTGAGGCGCTCTTGATAAAAGCTCGCGGCACCGAGGCGCGAGACGCTTATCTCCTCTCTGCTGTAGCCCCAGCCTATTTCGCGCGCTGGGGGTTCTCCCTTATCCCTGCCGAAGAGGCACCACCGGAAGTCACGGCTTCAAGTGCATTTCAGCGGGCCGTGCAAACGGCTGCACTCTGCATGCGATGCGAGTTCCACTAGTGCTGGCGCTGTTCTAGCGCGGGCGACGCAGTCACCTGACTGGCACGGCGGCCCACGGGCGAAGACCGCCGACGACTACGACGCGCTGCGTCCCTGGAAGATGCCAGCCGGTCACCGCTGATCACAAATCACGCCTCCTGTTACGCCAGCCACACCGTACCGGATAATCTGCCTGAGACGCTGGCCGTCATTTAAGCGTATATGTCAACGTCCCATATCCCAGTTGATCGAAGCCGCCGCTGTTGGGACCGTAGTCGCCACCGCCGCCTTCCGGCGCGACCTTGCGGGCAAAAGCCTCGACGTCCGGCGCGGAGAGCCCTTTGAGCACAACGTAGTGGTTGTAGACGAGTGCCCAGATCGGACGCCCGTCGCCGCGCGAATTCGGCGAGATGACGGGCTGCGTGACGTCGCTGTTCGTGTATTGCGTGTAAGGCACGTCCTTCCCGAGGTTGTATCGGGCGGCGTATTCCGCTCCGCGCAGGAACCGGTTGTCGTCATATCCGTAAAGATCGTCCCCCTGGCTCCAGGCCATCTGGCAGAACGCCCCGAGCAGCGCGATATCGAGCATGGTATGCCCCTGGTCGCGCCCGCTTTCCTGCACCTGACCCAGCCCATCCGGATACAGCTTCCACACCACGTGTTCGATTGAACCGTTGCCGGCGCCATGCCTGAAATAGTCGACCGCTTCGGCATAGATGTCGTGACGGTCGGTCAGGACCCCGATTGCCAGCATGGATGCCATGTTTGCGAGATCCCAGTTGGCCCAGTAGTGGTCGATCTTTGCGCCGTTGTGCCGCGCCAGGAAGTCGTGGTTCATGGGATAGAACACGCCTAGCATCATCGACTGGAAGCGCCGGAAATCGTCGGCACGCCACAGTGGGGACGTGCGCAGGATTTCGCCGGCGTTCGCCAGTTGGTAGCCGTAAATACCGGAAGCCAGGAACTTGTCGGAACTGCCACCGATCATCGTCAGCGTGCGCGACCACGCATTCAGGACTTCTATGGCGTGTTGCGCGTAGGTGTCGTCGCCGGTGATCTTCCACCGAAGTGCAAGMGCGTAGGCCGCAGCGGCATCGTTGAAGAGCGTGGCGTAATTCTCTGCGTGGTCGGGGTTACGTCCGCGATAGATGGCCGGCTGCGGATTCGGCTTCCAGTCGAGCGACGCATGCCGGTTGGCAACCAGGCGTTGCCAGCCGTCGAACCACGGCTGCCGCCGCGCGCCGACGTTCTCGCGCATGCGCGTGAAATCGCTCTCCGTATGCAGGAGGCCGGGGTGAACAAAAGGTGCGCCGGCCATGCGGGCGCCGGGCGCAGGCTTCGGTTGCGCGCCGGTGTGTGACTGATATGAACCGGTCACGTCGGTATGGTGCTGCGTCGCGGCGATGCACCCGCCAAGCATCACGATGCAAAGAACGGGAATCGTGGCTGCTGCTCGCAAGGACAGACGAAATGCCATATGGCTCCGATAATGGTTGCGCCGGTCTTGCTGAGAAAGAACCAGTATGGATTCGAACAGGAACCGGCGTACGATGAACGGGCCGCCGGGAGAAAGCCGCTTTGCAACGTATGAACGGTCCTCGCGACGCTACGGTTGACAGTAAGCATGCCGTAAAGAATCGTCCGTCATCCCGTGAAGAATCATTCCGATTCTGCGCATACCGATCTAACAGGCGTCGCTTACGGACCGCATACGTCTATACGCATATATTCGGCTTACGTAGTGGGAGAAGCCCAGGCACGCTCGCAGCCTCCTTGAGATCCGTGCACCCTGCCCTTGGGAGTTTGTCGGCTTAGGCTAGCCAGCCCGGCGCGAGAAGGCAGGGCCCGGGATGCTGGTCAATGCCTGAGCGCGCTCCTACTGAATCTTGATACTCGCTTGGCTCACCACCGCTCGCCACTTCACGAGTTCGGCCGCCAAGTGCGCTGACAGTTGCTGCGGCGTGCCGCCCAACGGCGTTGCCCCCATCTCAGTGAATTTGCGGATCACCTCCGGGTCGCGCAGCACTTCGTTCAGTGCCGCATTCATGCGCATCACGATGGGTTCTGGCGTGTTGCGGGGAGCGAGCATTGCGAACCAGGTCGAAGACATCAGATTGGAGTGGCCCAGCTCGGCGGCGGTCGGCACGTCAGGCAAGGCGAGCGAACGCGGATTCGACATGACGGCAAGCGCACGCACCTTACCGCTCCTGACCTGCCCGAGGATGCCGGGCACTAGTTGGAACATGGCCTGGATATCGTCCGCGAGGAGATTGGTGGTAGCCTGACCCGGCGAACTGTACGGCACGTGTATCAGGCGGGTGCCGGTCTCACGCATGAAGAGTTCGCCGGCCACGTGCATGGAACTGCCATTGCCCGTGGAGCCGTAGTTCAGCTTGTCGGGGTTGGCCTTGGCAAACGCAATGAACTCGGACAGGTTCTTGACCGGCAGGCTCTTGTTGACCACCAGGATATTGGGCACATCGGCCACCAGCGCCACCGGTGTGAAGCTCTTTTGCGAATCGAACGGCAGCTTGGCATACAAGCTGGGATTTACCGCCAGCGTGCCTGCCCACGAAAACAGGAACTTGTACCCATCCGGTACAGCCCCGGCGGCCATCCCGACACCGATATTACCGTTGGCACCGCCACGGTTCTCAATGATGACTGTGGCGTGGAGTTGCTTGTGCAATTGCTCGGCTAGCACACGTGCCAGGGTGTCAGCCGTTCCGCCACCGCCCGGCGCGGGCACGATGATCTGCACGGGCTTGGACGGGTCGGGCCAGTCCGCCGCCACGGCGGACGACTGCAGACTTGGAACCAGGGCCACCGCAGCGGCCAGGCAGGCCAGGATGTGACGCATGTTGTCTCCTTGATCTTTGTAAGCGGCAATTCGGCGCCGCCCTATTCTTGGTTGGTGCCGGCTCGCGGCGGCGTCAAGCATACAAGGCTTGCTCCTGCGGCGCTCGCGCGGCCCGGACCACCGCGCGTATCGCCGTGTCCGACGTCGCAACTGGCAAAACGCAGCCCGGACCCACTATCAGGCGGCGGCCGTCCGTTTGCGCTATTGCGTTGTGCACCTCATCAGCAATATCCTGCTCGCTTCCGTGAAGCAAGGTGCCGTGCTCGTTCAAGCCACCCACCAGCAGGCGCGTGAAGCGCGCCGCCGCCGCCTCCAGCCCTGGAGGGGTCAGGCGGTCGTGCCAATTGAACATGTCGACTGGATACGTCGCCAGGAGATCGAACATGATGTCGTCGCCGTGCGCGTGCAACATGTTGAGTTGTGCGTGGCCACGCAGCGCAGCGAGCACCTCCAGATCGTAGCGGCTCCCGAATCGCTCATACTCCTGGGTCGTCAGCATGCGGCTCGACGCCAGTTGCGTTGCGAAGAACACGCCGTGCGCGCCGGCCTCCAGCGAGTCCAACGCGAACTGAATCGTGGTGTCCGTGATTACCCGCAGCGCCGCCTCAAGCGCATCCGGCTCGCAGCGCAGGTCAGCAAATAGCCTGTCCGTACTCAACTTGCGCGCCGTGGTTAGTGGGCTGAACACGGTTTGCAGAATGGGTACCGCGCCGCGCAAGGACCGTGCCGCTGCGCGTAGCGCCTCGTTCTGGCGGCCATAGGAGCCCTGTTTTACATCCAACGGCCGGATTCGAAGCCAATCCTCCGTTGTTCGCACAGGTGACGCCACCACCGCGCGCGCGCCGTTGGCACTGCCCTGGTACGCCGTGACAGCGCCCCAGTCTTCTACGCCGTATGTGCCCGGTGGCATGAATTTGACCAGGTCAAAATCCCATTTTCGCTGCCACTCCAGGGTGTGCCGCACAAGTTTGTCCACGTCCAGGTCGTCCTCCGGAAAGTGGCGCCACAACGCAACGGGAGTACGGTCGGTGGCGTMGCCCAACAGGGCGGCTTCAATGCGCTGCCAATGATTCATGGTCTGCATGTGTTTGCTCGCTTCGATGTTTGCGCAATCCAGCGGATTCAGGGGGCCAGCGCGAGGACTCGGTTTACGCCCGTGGCTACGCGCGCGGCCTCCACGCCGTACACGTGGACGGAGATCGCCAGACCAGCGCCTGCGTTGCCCAGCCGATGGACCTGGTCCAGGCCGTCCGTCCCGCTGCTGCCCGCGCCCACGGCGCGCGGCTGCCAGTGAAGTGGCGTGGCGCGCAGGCTCTGGCGGTCGCAGGTGTAGTAGTGCTCTTGCAGTTCTCCCTGAACCACCGTCAGTGCACACCAAGTGTGGTGCGCGTGCACCGGGCTGAACTGCCCGGCCTGCCACACCAGGACCACTACCGTATAGCGTCCCTGTGGGTCGGCCTGCAGCACGTGGCGCGCATAACGCTGCGGGTCCGGCTGGCGCTGTGCCGGCGTTAGCCAGTTACCGTCGGCGAAAGATGCCTGCAAGGCGTGTTGCACCGCGCCGGGCAAGCGATCCGGCGGCAATGCCATTGCGGCGTCGATCCCGCGGGTGAGCGCGGTCAGATTGTCGGTTTCCAGAGTCAAGCACATAGGGGTTTTTCCCAGTAACAGTTCGTTTTTCACAAAATCTATGACACAACGCATTGAAGGCGTTTAGTCTTTCATTAAGTGAAATGAGGAACAAACGAGATGTTTGGAAAACAGCTTTTGTAAAATACGAAACCTTATGCACTACAGTCTGATAGACCTGAAACTGTTCGTGGCAGTGGCCGACGCAGGCAACGTGTCGCGAGGCGGCGCCACCTGCTTCCTGGCGCCCTCGTCGGCCAGCCTGCGCATCAAGCAATTGGAGCAAGCGCTGGGCACCCGGCTGTTCGTGCGGGAGGCACGCGGCGTTTCGCTGACACGCGCTGGCCAGGTCATGCTGGAGCACTGCCGCCGCTGCCTTGCCGAGCTGGAGCAGATGCACGCCAACCTGGCTCCCTATGCCGAAGGAGTCCGGGCGCAGGTCACGATCTTTGCTAACAGCAGTGCGATCGCTTCGTTCTTGCCGGGGGATCTGCAGACGTTCCTGCGCGACTACCCGGAAGTGCGTATCTCCCTGGACGAGCGTCTCAGCCACAACATCGTGGCCGCCGTGGCCGAAGGGCGAGCCGACGTTGGCGTGGTCACATGGGATGACGAGCATCCCGAACTTGTGTTCCTGCCCTACCGTCAGGATGAAGTCGTCATGGTGGTGCCCGAGGGTGACCCGCTGGCCGCGCGCCAGTCAGTAGCATTCCTGGACTGCCTGAGCCGCCCCTTCGTCAGCCTGCAGAGCGGGGCTGCCATTCATACCTTCATGGTGGGCAAGGCCGCAGCCCTGGGACATCACATGGACGTACGCATCCAGGTGTCCGGCTTCGCAGCGGTGGTGGYAATGGTGCGCTCGGGCGCGGGGGTCGGCATGGTGCCGCGCTCGGTGTTGCGGTCGATCAACTGCGACGGCGTGCGGGTGTTGACGCTGTGCGAGAAGTGGGCGRTGCGGCCACTGAAGCTATGCACGCGGCGAGATGCGGCCGCGTCCGCAGTTTATGTGAGTGCCCTGCTGCGGCAGTTGGGCCAGCAGGCTGACGCGCTGGCGGGGTAAGCTCGCTGCCGCGCAGCATCTTCGGCAACTTGGGCGTGCGATGGAACTGGTAGCCACCGGCTCCGCGCGTTCAAGTCGAGTTCGGTCCCGGCTTATTCCGCTCTGGCAGCCATCAAGCGATGGGGCACGCTCATCAGCACATCAGGCACGCGTACACACGGTTGCCGACCTGTMGATACGGTAGGTCCATACAGCATCATCGCGGCGCGCCCAAAAACAGAACGGTCCCAGACTTCGAATCGCCCACATAAGGCCAGCTACGAGTCGTCTGTTAGTCCAATGACCGCTCATGGCCAAACTCCGCCATCGGCTCACCGTTCGAGGACCGACGGCGGTCATCGGCTGCTGCCGACCCAGTGCTGCCCCTCAAATGAGATTCACGACCGTCAKGTTCCGGCGCGACATGAGACAGTCGCGGATGAGACCACGTCGCCGACTTGCGAAATTGGGGTTCTGGATGACAGGCTGCTAGCCGCACAAGCTCGGCGCAGCCTACGGAAAGTCTTCACGGCGCTCCGCCCATGTCAGGATCGCATCCAGTGCCGGGCACAACGC